>NZ_JBBOVW010000002.1:0-23201 GCF_038006785.1 Staphylococcus sp. FSL W8-0774
AAAGACATAGTGAATAGGAATTGAAAAAAAATAAGTTCAGTAGTAACATGTTACATGTAACAAAAAATAATTACGATAATAAACTAATGTATACAACAAAGACATAGTGAATAGGAGGTTTTATTTTGAGCATAATAACAGTTGGTAATTTTAAAGGTGGTGTTGGTAAAACTACAGTAGCCACTTTACTTTCTTACATTGCATCTGAAAATTATGATAAAAAAGTGCTTTTAATAGATTTTGATCCTCAGGGAAATGCAACTCAAATAATGAAAAGAACTTATCCAGAATTTGAAGAAGAAAAGATTTCATTTATAAACATGCTAAAAAATGGAAATATAGACCAAAGTATCGTGAAATTAACTTCTAAATTATCACTATTACCAGCGGATTCATCTTTGGCTAACTTATCCGATATTATTTCAAAGACAGATATCCTAAAGAAAAGATATATTTTAAAAAATGTGGTTGAAAAAATTAAAGAGATTCACGATTTCGACTATATATTTATAGATGTACCGCCTACTATTAACTCTGATTTTACTAATAATGCTGTTTATGCAAGTGACTACATTCTAATGGTATTTCAAACACAACAATCTGCTTATGAAAGTAGTCTTTCATTTGTTAATTTTTTAAGGGATAGAAAAAAAGAATCGAATTTATCGTTTGAATTAGTTGGAGCTGTTCCAGTATTAATAAAAAAAAGTGGGCGAGTGGATAAGCAGATATTAGATATGTCTAAATCAGCATTTTCTGAGGCACTATTTGAGAATCAGATATACCAAAGAGAAAGAATAAAAAAGTTTGCTGCTGATGGAATAAAAGATAAAGACATGCATGACAAAAAAGTTATATATATGTTTAACCAAGTTTACGAAGAACTACTGAATAGAATTAGATTAATTGAGGGTGAGTGATATTTATGGCAGGATTTTTAGATAATATAGATACATCTGAGGTAAAATATACAGAGAATTATAAACCAGTATCTAAAAGTATGACTATGAGAGTGGATACTGATATCAAAAAAAGACTAAATCAAATGGCACTAGATAAAGATACATCTATAAAAGCTATAGTTGATGAAGTGTTAGAGGAGTTTTTAAAAAAAAATGAGTATTAATAAAATTGAGACTAATATTGGTATGACGTATAATTGTCATTTAAGAAATTAAATGTAAAGGATGAATAGAATGAAATCAGAAGCTAGAATTACTGCTCAAGGAGCTTACGTTCCTTCAAAAACACTCACAAACGATGATCTAGAAGATATCGTAGATACAAATGATGAGTGGATAGTTACACGTACAGGTATAAAAGAACGAAGAATTAGTGAAAGAAGTGAACAAACAAGTGATTTAGCATATAAAGCGGTAATAGATTTACAAAACAAATACGGCAAAGACATAAAAGATGTTGATTTTATCATAGTATGTACACTAACACCAGACTTTAAAACTCCAAGTGTATCATCATATTTACAATATAAACTTGGAATTGAAAACGCAGGAGCCATAGATATAAATGCGGCTTGTGCAGGGTTTACTTATGGCTTATATTTAGCTAATTCTTTAATTACAGCTAGTATCAATAAAAAGATATTAGTTATAGGAGCAGAAAATTTATCTAAAATCACTGATTATACAGATCGTTCAACATGTATTTTATTTGGAGATGGAGCAGGAGCATTCTTAATTGAAAAAGACGAAGACAATCCTAGCTTCATCTCTGTTGTTAACGGATCTAATGGGGCTAAGGGAAAAAATTTATATGCAAGTAATATAAGTAATAGACTAGATGGAGAATTAATTAATACAAATGGTTTGATTAAACAAAATGGAAGAGAGGTTTATAAATGGGCTGTTTCTACATTACCGAAAAAGATAAATGAACTAGCAGAATCTTGCAATTTAAAACTTAGTGATATAGATTGGCTTATTCCTCATAGTGCAAATCTGAGAATGTTAGAATCAATCTGTGAAAGAGTAGCGTTTCCTAAAGAGCGATTGATAACTAGTATAAGAAATATGGGCAATACTTCTTCAGCGTCTATTCCATTATCTGTAAATTTGGCGGTACAAGATAAAAGATTAGTAAAAAATCAAAAAGTAATGTTATTTGGTTTTGGAGGCGGACTAGCTTACTCTGGATTAGTTGTTAACTGGAACTTAGATGAAAAAATCAATTAATTCCTCTAGATATACTTCAATCATATGAAGGTCTCTAATTTTATAGGTGCTACATAAAGTAATAATAAATTTATCGTTTAAATATGTGGTATAAAAATAATAATCAGTTCCTTTGTAACTTTTTTTATAAATAGGCATGTAATTAAAAACCATATTTGTATTAAGAATACTGTGAAAAAACCCCATGCCTAAACATTTAACAAAACTTTCTTTTTGAGTCCATATTTTAAAATATTCAAGTTTTTTCTTTTTATTATTAGAAAAAGAATATATATATTCTTTTTCTTTTGATGAAAAGAATTTTTTTATTATGTCATAGTTGAAAAAATCTATACTTTCTATGTCAATACCAATAGGTTTCTCACTAAATACTAACACTATATTATCTCTAGAATGGGATAGGTTAAAATAAAGATCACATTCTTCTATAAAAGGTTTATTGTATTTTGTTCTTTTTAAAGATAAATGATCGATATTATAATTGTAGTAATTATAAAAACAATATTGTAAGAGTAATTTACTGATTAATGAATTGTATTTAGAATTACGGTTTTTAATTTTAATTATTCTATCTTTTTCGATAACATTATTAATTAGGAGATTAAAATTTTCATCAATTATTTTGTTCTTTCTTGCTATAAAAAATATTCTCATAAAATCACCCCTTCAATATATCACATTATAAAGGAGAAAGTTTAATGAATAAAGTTAGTTCATATTTAAAAGAAGAATTTTTGGATTGTTGTGAGTTGTTTCTTTGTTCGTTCCTTGATAGATATGGGTATGAATATAGACATTTATTTGTTAGAAACTGGTGTTTAAGAGATTCCAACTTGTTTGAAGATAATATAAAAATATCTAATGATTATGTTTATATAGAAAGAGCTAATTTTTGGGAAGAATTAAATAATACATTTGGTATTAATACGATTTGGCATTTCAATGTATTAGAAAACTTTTTACAAAAAGGCGATAACTTATTTTTACATTTAGTAGATGCTAAACATTTACCTTGGATGAAAATATATTTCAATAGAGAAAGCGCTGAACATTATATATATATATATAGTTACGATGATCAAAGTAATCAATTTTATGTTATAGATTTAAAATTAAATTTTAGAGGATGGGTGGATTTTGACATTATACATAATGCATATGCATCTATGGGCAAAAGGACTTTTGAATACACTAAACCTAATTATAAAATTAACACATATAATGAAAGCAACATCAAAAAATCTCAAGATGAAGCTTATAGAAGTATTAAAAAAATCGCAAGATTTTTAAATGAAATGAAAGAAACAAAAGAAAGCGATTTATTGAATAAACAAGATATTTTAGCTTTTAGAATTAAACAAGTAATTGAAGTAAAATTAAGTTTTGTAGAGTTTTTAAAAAGTAATCATGATACTGACAGTTCAATATTGCAAAAAGCGTGTATTAGTACTGTCAAATCTTGGAAGATTCTTAGAACATATTTGATGAAAGGAAAAATAAAAAGGCACTATGATATCGAAAAAATTTATAATATCGCAGATAATATCTTGGAAAATGAACTAAATGTTTTAAAGCATTTTTGATTGGAGAGAATTTAAGTATGTCAATTTCAAATAGTATTTATGAACATTTTATGAAACAAGTTTTTATAACTCCAGGTAACATAGCTATAGAATATGGTGAAGAAAAAATAACGTACAATGACTTGAAAAATAGAGTTGATACATGCGCTAATATCATAAATAATAATCTAAAATGTTCAAATAATGCTATTGGAGTGTGTATGAATAAATCAATTGATTTTATAGTTGTTATTTTTGCAATTATGAAAACAAAAAATATTTATGTTCCTTTAGATTTTGGTTATCCGGAAGAACGGTTAGAATATATTATGCAAGATTCGCAAATTGATTATGTGTTTTTAGATGAAAATACAAAGGAAAAAAATATTTTCACCTCCAAAAAGCAACTCTTTATAGATATGAACTATGAAAAAGCAGCTATTAATTATTATTTTGACAATAACGTTGCCTATATTATGTATACTTCTGGTACTACAGGCTTACCTAAAGGAGTTATAACAACACATAATAATATTCTATCTAGAACTTTGAATCCCAAATACCTAAAAATATTTTATGAAGATAAATTTCTATGGGGGTCAAATTATTGTTTTGATGCTTCTAGCTTCGAAATTTTTACACCTTTATTAAATGGAGCAACATTAGTAATTCCAACTCAAAAGGGAATGCAATATTTATATCAACTACCTAACATAATAGAAAAAAATAATATAACAGTTTGTTTTTTTACTACCTCGCTTTTTAATGTTTTAGCTGAAGGAAATCTAAATAAACTAAAAAAATTGAGGGTTTTATTATTTGGTGGAGAAAAAGTTTCAGTTAGTCATGCTAATTTAGTTAATCAAGCTTTAAAAAAAACTGAAATTATACATGTATATGGTCCAACTGAAACAACAATATTTGCTACTTACCATGTATTAAATAAAAAAATAAAATACAACACTACTATACCGATTGGTAAGCCTATAGATGGAACTACGATTCAAATATCTAGTGAAAATAAGGAGTTATTGATATCTGGAGAAGGCGTTAGTTTAGGTTATTTAAATAAAAAAGAGATAACAGATAAAAAGTTTACATTTAATTCTAATTATAAAATGTATAGAACTGGGGATCGAGTCGAATATGATAATAAAAAAGAAATAATATTCGAAGGTAGAATTGATAACCAAGTTAAAATACGGGGATTTCGTATTGAATTAGAAGAGGTTGAAAATGTTCTTGAAAATCATTTTTTAATAAAAGAAGCATATGTGACTTGTGAAAAAGATAAACTTATAGCTTTTGTCAGAACGGAGAAACAGTTGAGTATAGAATATCTTTATAATTATTTAAGTCAAAAACTACCAGAATTCACAATCCCTTCAATTTTTAAAGAGGTATCAAGTTTCCCCTTAAATGCAAATGGAAAAGTTGATCGAAAAAAGTTAATAAATTTGATTTGATGTTTTATTTATAAATCTAAAAATGTTATTTTTAATATATAGTTAGAGGGGGTGATTATATTGTTTAAGAATAAGAATTTCTTGGTAGTAGGTGGTTCTAGAGGAATAGGTAAATCTGTAGTCCTAAAGTTACATAATATGGGCGCTAGAGTAATATTTACATATGTGTCAGATGATGAATCAGCTAACATATTAGAACAATATGGAGAGAATATTCAAAAGTTAAAAGTTGATTCAACGAATTATGATGAAGTCATTAGTATTACTAAGAAAATGTTTTCAGAATTTTCTATTGATGGTTTAGTTATATGCGCAGGAATTACCGATGATAAATCTCTTATTATGATGGGAAAAGAATCATGGGATAAAGTCATAGATGTGAATTTAACAGGGACTTTTAACTATTTGAAAAGTGTTTCATATAACTTTATTAAACAAGGCTATGGATCGATAGTTTGTATTAGTTCAGTTAATGGTCTTACAGGTTCTAGTGGGCAATCTAATTATGCTGCTTCTAAAGCAGGTCAAATAGCATTAGTAAAATCTCTTTCTAAAGAAATAGCTAGATTTAATGTTAGAGCTAATATTATTGCACCTGGTTATATTAACACTGATATGTTTCACAAGTTAAGTAAAAAAGAAATAGAAAATGTAGAAAATTCAATTCCTATGAAAAGAATTGGGGAACCAGAAGAAGTAGCTAATTTAGTTTCGTTTTTACTATCTGAAGAATCTACATATATCACAGGGTCTGTCATAGAAGTAAATGGTGGAATGTAAAAATTGGAGGAAATATTTTATGGAATTAAAACAAGAATTGAAAGAATTAGTATCAGAAATAATAGAAATTGATGATTTTAAAGAAGATGATAATTTTGTAGAAGATTTAGGTGTTGATTCAATGATGGCTTTAGAAATTGTAGTAAGAATTGAAAAAAAATACCAGATATCTATACCAGAAGAAGAACTACCTAATATACAAAGTTTAAACCAAGTTTATGAAATTGTTAGTAACTTAATTAATAAAAATAAATAAAAAAGGTGTAGGGAAATGAGAAAAAGAGTAGTTATTACTGGATTAGGCGCAGTTTCTCCATTAGGAATAGGGCATCAAAATTTTTGGGAAAATATTTGTGCGGGTAAAAACGGAATTACAGATATTAATTACTTTGATGTTTCAAATTTCTCAATTAAGAAAGGGGGGGAAATTAAAGATTTTGATATAAACAACTATTTTGATTCTCAAAAAAGATATGATCAATTAAGTAGAACTTGTCAATTCTCGCTTTTAGCAACAAAGTTGGCAATGGAAGATGCGGGGCTTGCAAATCATTGTGATGCGAAAATAGGTGTTTGTATGGGAACAACCATGGGAAACCAGTCTATCATTGAAGATGATTTAACAAGTAGATTAAAATATCATTCTACTCAAAACAACATTGAATTTTATCCTAGCACAAATATTTCTGCTACTGTTTCAAAATATTTAAAGGCTAGTGGTCCAAGTATTACAATTCCTACTGCTTGTGCAGCTGGAAACTATGCAATTTCTTATGGTGCTGAAATGATAAAAGACGAAAAAGTGGATATGGCTTATGTTGGTGGTGCCGATGGTTTGTCAAGAAGTTGTTTTGCATTATTTCATCGATTAGGCGCTATGTCCCCAGATTTTTGTAGACCTTTTGATAAAAATAGACAAGGTATGATGGTATCTGAGGGAGCAGGAGTTTTAGTTTTAGAAAGTTTGGAATCGGCATTAAATCGTAATGCATACATATATGCTGAAATAATTGGGCATGGACTTTCGTGTGATGCCTATCACTCTACAGCACCTCACCCTGAAGGATTAGGTGCAACTTTAGCAATGTTAAAGGCATTGAAATCAGCTAATATAAAAGCTAATGAAGTTTCTTATATTAGTGCACATGGAACAGGAACAAAAGCTAATGATTCTACGGAATCTAAAGCTTTGTACAGAGTGTTTAAAGAATATACAGATAGAATACCTGTAAGTTCATTAAAATCAATGATAGGCCATACTATGGGTGCTGCAAGTGGATTAGAAGCTATATCATCTGTATTGACAATAAAAAATAATACGATTCCACCAACAATTAATTACACATGTCCAGATTCAGATTGTATAAAGAATGTGGTGCCTAACCATAAAATTAATAAAGATATAAATATAGTTTTAAGTAACTCTTTTGCTTTTGGTGGCAACATTTGTTCAATAGTTTTTGGAGGTGTTAAAAATGGATAAAGATACAGTAGTTATTTCGGGAATAGGTTGTATATCGGCATTTGGATATTCAATAGATGATTTTTGGAGGGGAATAACTAGTCAAACGCAGATGAATACCACTTTAACTAATAGCGATGATTTTTTAAATATTCCTGCATTTCAACAGGTAGTTATAAAAAATTGGAATCCAGAATCAATTTTAGAAAAAAAGGGTTTAAAGTATATGACTAGAAGTACCCAATTTTTACTGAGTTCCGCAAATCTTAGCTATGAGAATGAAGGTTATTATGCTGACAGAGATATAGGTATTACTGTAGCCACTAATTTTTCAGGTGTTCAGTCTGTTTCAGAGTATGATTATACTATTTTAACAGAAGGTCCACAATATGTTAGCCCTATGCAAGCGCCAAACACCTTAACTAATGCTCCTTCTGCTCAACTAGCTATAAAATTAAATGCTAGAGCATTTAATACTACCCTATCTACAGGACAATGCTCATCCATAAATTCACTTATATATGGAATTGAGTCAATAAAAAAGAATTTTTCTAAATGTGTATTTGTTTCTGGAGTAGAGGAATTAAATAAACGTACTAATTGGATTTACTATAATATGGGACTAATAAATAATAACACTACTCTTGGAACACCATATAGTTCAAATAGTACTGCTATCATTCCTAGTGAAGGGTCCGGGACTTTATTTTTAGAAACATATAAAAATTGTATTAAGAGAGGCCAAAAACCTATAAATTATATTACGTCTTATACAGAGTCTTATAGTTATGATACAAATGATATTTGTGATGACATAATTTCGAATATAAAAAAGACTATAGAAAAAGATATGGAAAATACTAAGATAGTTGGCGTTTTTTCTGGAGCAAATGGAATTTATAATAATGATTCGATAGAATTATCAGCTATTCAAAAAGTTTTTGAAAATTGTGACGATATTAAAATTTCTCCAATAAAGGGAAGATTAGGGGATACATATGGCAATTCTGGAATGTTTCAAATTATTTCTGCAATTTTATCTTTTAAATTTAAAACAATACCTTATGCTTTAGATTTAAATTGTATAGACTTTCAATCGCAAAGATTTCAAAACTACAATTATGATTTTGATAAAAATGACGGTTTTTTGATTTTATCTTGGGATTTGTCCGGTCATATAACATCTTTAATTCTTAAAAGCGGAGAAGCCAGATGATTAATTATGAAGAAATAAAAGAGAAATTGCCTCAACAATATCCTTTTATTATGATTAGGCAGGCAAATTTTAATAAAAACCAGCAGTCTTTACAAAGTTATATGTTTTTATCTGATTTTCAAAATATTAATAGTATTTATCCTTTCTCTTTTATAGTTGAAGGAGCAGCACAAAGTTGTATTATATTATATAAACTTTTATTTCCACATAGTGAGAAAAAACAGTTTTTATTAACAGGTATTAATAATACTCAGATAAATAGGCAATGTATGATAGGGGAAAGATTAATATATGTATGTTCTTTTACAAGAACTTTTGAAAAAGGTGCTTTTTCGGAGATAAAATTATATAGTGATACAGAATATATTGGTGAAATTAACTTAAGTTTTTTTATGAATTAGAAAGGTTGATTTTTTGAAAAAAACAATAATTATAATTGGTGGAGGAATAGCAGGATTATCCTCGGCTTATTTTTTGTCTCAGCAAGGTTTTCAAGTGAAAATTTTAGAAAAAGAAAAAAACAAAGATATTGATAAGATATGTACTTCTGTAATTAATCCTAGAACTTTAACTAAATTATCTCAAATGGGATTACTAAAGTATTTACTTGATTATGATTTTTTACATATCGACGGTATTAAAGGTTTAAGTTATGATGACACTGAATTCAAAGGTTTTTATGATAATTCCTATCCATATTTAAATTTTGGATATACTGTTCCTAGATCAATTTTAAGTAAAAACATGCATCATCTTATTGAAAACTTAGAAGATGTTGAATACTTTAATGATTGGAAAGTTCAAAAGACTATTTCAAAAAAAGACTTCATTATAGGAGTTGAGGGAGTAAATAACGGTAAATTAGAAAAAGTTTTTGGTGACTTAATTATAGATGCTTCGGGTAGAAATTCTGTAATATTAAAAAATAACAATATGGTCGAAAATTTAGAGAGTCATAAAAGATATGCAATTATATGCCAATATAAAAATGTTGGTTTTTCAGATAATCTATTTTCAATAGGAACACATTATTATATCGAACCAGGATATTTTTGTGTATTTCCAATAGATAAAAATAACGTAATATTAGCGTTTATATTATCAGAAAAATTGTGGAATGAAGCTAAGCAAAATACAGAAGAATGGATAGATGGTTTTATTCATAGAAAAGACTTTAAATGGAAGCATTGGTTTGATAATTCAACTAGAGAAACTAAAGTGGTAAAATTTGGACCGCTAGGTTTTAAAGTAAAGAAAAAAGTTATAAAAGGTGTGTTACCTGTAGGTGATACAAATGGATTTTATGATCCCTTAACTGGAGAAGGTATAGGTTATGCCATTGATTCAAGTATAGAAGCTAGTAAAGTAGCTAAAGAACTTTTAACATCTGATGTTGATAAAAATTGGTTTACTATACAGAAAAATTTAATCTCTAATTTACATGCTATGAAAGAAGAAAGTAATAATCATCTTTATAATATGCATAAGCTACTAAAAAGTCCTTTGCTTTACAATCGATTCATTAAATATTTATCAAAAAATCAAAAAGCCGCTAATTGGTCTGCTTGTTCTTTTGCCAATATGTTACCTAAAGGTCAAAGAAACACTCAAGAACTTATGAGACAATTTTAAGTAAGGAGATGTTTGAAATTACATATAAAGTTTACTTAATAACAGGCGCCTCCAAAGGTATTGGAAGAAACTTAGCATTGAATTTGTGTAATAGTGGACATCATGTAATATGCACTCATTATAATGATTTAGAAAATGTGAATATTATACTAAAAGAAGTTCAAAATATGGATGGTAGCATTAGGTTTTTTAATCATGATGCCACAAAATCTGATGGTATAGATAGTATTATTCGGTATATCTTAGATAATTATGGAAAAATAGATGCTCTTATAAATAATGCAGGGTATAAGTTAGACAAAGCTTTTTTATTAACGAGTGAAGAGATGTGGCATGAACAAATGAATATTAATATAAATAGTGCCTACTACTTTTCAAAAAAAGTTTTGAAAAGTATGATTATAAGAAAACAAGGGAAAATAATTAATATGGGCGCAGTAAGTGGTGCTCATATAGCAGGTCCTAGACAAGTCGCCTATGGTGCTTCTAAGAGTGCTTTAGTTGGAATGACTAAATCTTTAGCCTATGAATTAGCAGAATATAATATAAAAGTAAATATGGTTACAGGTGGTATGATTGATACTGAGGGAATGATGTTTGATCAACAAATGAAACAGACATGGGCTAATCACATACCATTAAAAAGGTTAGGAAATTCTGAAGAAGTTGCAAATATGATTGAATATTTACTTTCATCTAAAGCTGATTATATAACTGGACAAGAATTCATATTAGATGGAGGAATGACTCTTTTAGGATTTACGAATTTAAAATCAATGTTTCCAGATAAATATAAAGGACTATATTAATATTGGAGGATTTGTAGTGATATCTACTCAAAATAAAAAAAATAGATATACTGAAAAAAATATCGAAGATACTTATGATGTTATCATTATAGGTGCCGGTATAGGTGGACTGTTTGCAGCTAATTTTTTAGCTTTCCATAATATAAAAACCTTACTTGTTGAACAACACAATGTTGTAGGTGGGCTAATGCAAGGAGGATGGAAAAAAAATAATTATTTTGATTATGGAACACAGTCTAATGAAATAAAAGGTGGAATTTTACCTGCTTTACAGTATTTAAAGTTAGATGATCGTATCACTTTTAAAAAATGTACTCATAGATTAGTTTCTGATGATGGACTTGATCTAAAATTAGGAAATTTAGATGATGCTAAGAGCGCTTTCAAAAAAGCATATCCTAATGATTCTGAGAATATAGAAGAGTATTTTGAATTTTATAAAAAGGTAACATCTATTGCTAAATTAGAAAATGAAGACGGAATGAAGGGTTTAATTGAAACTGATACTTCTTCATTTATGCCCGACTATAAAAAATATTGGCAAAATAAGTCATATTATAAAGATTTATTGTATTATGATTCCATACCTGCTTCTAAAAAGGCTAAAGAAATACTTGGTATACGTAACCCTATCTCTAAAGTACTTACTAATCTTGGTTATAGAAACTGCAGTACCTTAGCTACTGGTATTTTTTGGTATTTATGGCAAGATGATTATTATTATAATATTGGCGGTAAACAATATTTTATGGATACTTTAGCTCATGCATTTGTAGAAAGAGGAGGTACTTTAAGTACTAATACTAAAGTAGAAAAAATTCTCACTAAAAATAATTCAGCTTCAGGCATACAGTTTTCTAATGGAGAAACTGTACGAGGAAAGTATATAATTTCTAACGCTGATATGAAAGGGACAATAAAATATTTATTAAATGGTCATGAAAGTATGAAAGATTGGAATGATGAAATAGAAAACAATATAACTGCTGAAGCTTTTTTCACTGTTTATTTGACTTTAGATATGTCTATAGATGAGTTAAAGAAATACTTAAAGAATTCACATCATGTTTGGTATTATCCAACGCAAAGCCAAACCGTCACTCCATTTAATAAGGAATTTCATAAAAGTTTACCAATGGAAATTTCTGCAGCTTGCTTACATGATTCGAATTTAGTTCAAGATGATAACCATTCTACACTAGTATTACAATCATTTAGTTTCTATGAATGGATGAATAGATGGAAAATAAGTAAGACTGGTCATAAAAGTAAAGAATATTATCATTTAAAAAGAGAAGTTGAAAATCAACTTATTTCTAATTTAGAAAAAATTATACCTGATGTGAAAAAGAGAATTGTCTTTAAACAATCAGCAACTCCGCTTACTCATAAAAGATATACAATGAATGAAAACGGATCAACTGGAGGATGGACTTGGAATCCTAATAAGACCTATGTAAATTTCAACCAACAAAAAATCACCACTCCTATTAATAATTTATATTTTGTAGGTCAATGGACTTTATATCAAGGTAGTTTATTAACTTCTACAATTTCTGGAAAAATTGCTTCGGATTTAATAATTAATAAAGAAAATGAAAGTAGGGAGCCTATTGTATAGTTTAATTTTAAATAATCGTTTTATTAAAAATGACTATATAGGAGAAATTAAAAGTGTATCTTATTCAAACTACCATTATATGGGAGATGTGAATTCTCCTGATATAAGTGGCAAAATAAGAGGTATTGATTACACAAAAAAAATTGACGGAAAGTTACACTCCCATATTCATGAAATTATAACTATAAAAAATTTAGGAAAAATATACATTGAAAGAAATGGTAAAGAAATTTATGAGGATAATTATAATGATGAGACCGTTATAATAAAAGGTAATGGTAAATGTATAACCCCTATAGTGTCATTACAACATATAAATAATTCACAATTGTTATGGAAAGCTACAATCGATAAAAGTAAACTTGATTTTATTGTTGAGGTGACTATTTATGTTTAATAATCCTGATTGGTCTTCTAAAAATATTGTAACTAATTATAATGATTTAGCTCAAAGGTCATTCTTAAAATCATATTATTGGCATTCTTTAATATCTTTAATTAGATCCAACACTTTTAATAATCCCGAAAGTAATATTTTAGAAATTGGTTGTGGCCCAGGTTGGATTAGTATAATATCCAAATTTTTAAGCCCTAATTGCAATTATTATTCAATAGATTTATCTTCTGAAATGATCAATACTGCTAAGTCTAATGCAACAGAGCATGGCATCAATGATATATATTTCTCTGTTGTAAATGCTGAGTCTTTACCATATAGTGACAATTCCTTTGATTTAGTAACAAGCTATGGTGTATTAAGATTACTCAATAACCCTTCAAAAGTTTTAAAAGAATCTTATAGAGTCTTAAAACCTGGAGGATATTTATATTTTTCAGATGTTGGAAATGTGTCTAGTAGTTATCAGATGGAATTAATGAACCAAATAGAGGATTCAAGAGACAAAGAAATTATGAGAGCCGCAATGGCTTCAGCATTATCAAAAGATCAAATTTATAATATATTAAAAGAAACTACTATAGATGGTTGGAAATTTTATATCGGTAATTCTACGGATTCTTCTGAAGTATTAAAGTGGATCAGATATGGATATCCTATTAATAAACTTAACTCTATCCCGTCACCTCCACAATGGTCTGTAGATTTATCAAAAAAATGGAATTATATAACTATATTTAAATAAAGAGAGGTATTAATATGGATTCTTCTTTGATAGAAATCAAACAAAATGTTTTTAAATTATGTTCCAATTTACTTAATAATGAACAAAGTATAGATGACGACGAAGACTTATTTTTAATGGGCTTGTCTTCCTTAGACTTTTTAAAATTAATAACATCTATTGAAGAAAGATATAAAGTTAATTTTGATGAAAATACATTAGCTAATGTAAATGTTACATTCAATACAATAAATAAAATTTCTAACTATGTATATGATTATATAAATTAGTAGAAAAGGTATTAATTTCCTTTTCTACTAATTTTTTAATTCTATTAATTTTTCATTGAACTTTTCATGTTCTTCAACAGGTATATTATGACCTGAATTTTCAAAAAAAACTATACTTTTATTAGGTGCCTTTATTTTTTTATAATATTGTTCTATTAATGAACAAGGTGTATTATAGTCATTCCTACTAACAAAAAATGAAATAGGTGTCTCAATTTTTGTTATTTGTTCAAACAAGTTCGTATTCTTTACATCTTTCCATAAATACTTTAAAGAAAAATAAGATCCCGAAATCCAATTCATTATATCATTATTATTATATTCAGGTCTTTTTTTCATTATATTCAATATTTCAATACTATTTGTTTTATAGGTATATTTGTTAATCATATTCTTTAAACAATTCACATATTCAAACTCATTGTTAGTAAAGTTATATTTTTTATCAATAAGTTTTTGTGCTAATTGAAATTCTTTATTTATGTGCGCTTTTTTTATGACATAATTATAACTTATACGATCACTTATTTGATGGTTTACTGGTTGACATACACTAATATATTTATAAAATAGATCAGGTCTTTTATTTATCATATGTATACCTATTATGGCTCCCCAAGAGTGACCTACTAGATATATCTTTTTCTTCTTAAACTTTTTTATTAAAAATATCACTATCTCTTCTAGTTCCTTAACAAATATATCTAAATTCATTTCTTCAAAATGTATATCCTCATTATACGATAATCCAGCTCCTTTTTGATCCCAATTAACTACTATAAATTCTTTTTCCAGTTTTTTTTGAAATTCTGCTACCCATCCAATTTGTGCATTTCCAGGTCCGCCATGCAAAAATAAAAGTAAAGGATTACTTATATCTTCCCCTCTAAACATCATCCAATGATAGTTTTTATCAATTAATATTTTTTCCAATTTTGAAACACTATTTTTTTTATTTATCTTCTCAGTATATCTCATCTTAAATTACTCCTTTCTTCCATAATTCATTATATGTCTTATTAAATATCAAAAATATCTTAAAAAATAAGTGAGTAGAACCAGAAAAATATTTTCAGTATAATTGATTCCCTCGTTTAATTCTATAAACAGTTTGTCTTGTTATATTCACTTCTTTTGCAATCTTACTAATTGCTTGTCCTTTTTCTAACATTTCTACAACTCGATGATAAATAATGCGTTTCTGAGGATCTTTTGCATTCGCTGAATAAAGTAATGGGCGTCCTTTATATACACCTTTTTCTTTCGCAACTTTAATTCCTTGTGCTTGTCGACGTTTACTTTCATTTCTTTCTTGTTCTGAAACCATCGCTAATATTTGAATAATTAAATCTTTCATAAATTTATCTAATAAGGGATTGCCGATAACTTCGTTCATCATAGGTAAACTAGTAATCATCAATTGAACTTCTTTGTCTTTTAAATAGTTAACTGTGTCGATTACTTCATCATAATTACGTCCTAAACGATCAATTGATTCCACTACAAACCGATCTCCCATTCTTACAAAATTAAGGGCTTCTTGAAATACAGGTCTATTTTCAACTGATTTGCCTGATTGCTTCTCTGTAAAGATTTTCTCCACACCAAACGTCTTTAAATTATCCAATTGTCTTTCTAAATTTTGATCTATCGAAGATACTCTCGCATAGCCTATAATCATTTATTTTCACTCCAAAATTAATATACACCCTAATCATACGTTTTGATTGCGATAATTTCAACAACTTACTTTGTATGATTAGGGTGTACCGTAAATTTATAATAATAAATAAAATAAGAGACAAATGAAATTATATAAAACACTAATTTCATTTGTCTCTTATTAATACATGTATTATAATTAAGATTGATATATTTGTATTATTTAGTTTCATGACAAGCTATCATTATCTTATGTAGATGTAATATTTTTATCACAAATAATATGATACATCACGTAAGTTTAAATGTAAAGTGAAATTTTTACAGTCAAATAACTTATAAGGAAGATAAATATGAAAATTGAACAAGCTTTATTTATTTACGAAGGGTATTCAGAAGAAATGGAAGTTGAGGATATACGAGATCATGAAAATTTTACATTAATTAAAAATCATTTATACTGTGCGACTCCAGGATGTAAGTGTCCTTTAATTTATGCTAATGGGCAAAATCCATATTTGAGAACTTTCCCAAAACAAAATCATAGTGTAAACTGTCCTTATTCTTTGCAAAGAATTGAATCTAAAAACAAAAGCCAAAACGAAGAAATTGTAAAAAGAGGCTTTTCAAATGAAGAGATTCAAACAAAACATAAATACGCTTTTGCTAAATATTTTAGCCCTTCGAAAAAGAAGAGTGACAACAAACAAAACAAAAGTAACACAAGTAAGACTGTTAATTCTAATAGTGAAACTGAAAAAACAGTATCCATTTCTCCAGCGTTAGATAAAATTGAAAATACTAATAAATCAAAAACAAAATCAATTCAAACCAATCATTTAAGTATAAATGAGATAGACGATAAAAATGTAAATAAAGTAGTTAATATAGTTGGCACTGTATCGTATGTGAATTATGATAAAAAGAATTCTGCATTTGTTTTAAAATTAGAAGACTATGATAATTATGAAATTATTTTTCCTGAATCATATATAACATCTACTTCTAATCAAGAAGCACTCAAAAATTCATTTATTGGTATATCTAAATTGTCAAAAAAAGAAACAGTAGTTTGTTGTATAACTACAAATTTACAAAAATCAAATGATAAATATCGTCTCCCAATTTACAATGTCAATAGCTTATCTTTTGGTATTTTAGACAGTTCACAAAAACCCCCCTTACCTTTAAATCCATTAAAATTAATGGAAAAGGTATCAAGACAAAAACTTATTTAACTTTAAAATATATCAAATTTTGATTTTCACTCTAACCAATGTTATAATTTGATTAACAAGAATATCTGCATTTTATGCACCAACCCCCTCACTACTAGCATAGTGAGGGGGTTTTTATTGGTGTGGCTTAGTCGCCTATTTACTTATCATCGAGCTTTCGAAGCCAATACGAAAATAACGCGACGATACAACCACTTGCTGCTGTGGTCATGATGTGAACAAGAATATCTGTCATTTTAGCACCTCCTCTCTACGTCTAAATTGACGCCTGAGAGCTAGGCGACTTTTATATTATACCATCTATAATGTCTGAGTTACACATAGCTTATAATAAGGTGAATTATATAATAATATATGATGTAGCATGTCTTATATAACATATAATTTAAAAACTATAATACTTTTTAAACTTTTCACTCAAGTCAAACTCAAAGATTTATTTTAACGGTATAATTGGGAATGTTCTAGTACAAACCTAATCATGTATCATTTTTGTCATTATCAACAAATAGTAAAGATATATTTATTAAATCATTTAAATATCTATCTATATCATAAGTATCTTGCATTTGTTCTTGATAAACTTGAACTAAATCATAATATTCTGTCGGATTAATGATCTTCTTACTGTGTAAATTGATATTTTTTTTAGCTATTCTCTTTGACCGCTCTTCAATCAATGCAAACTTTTGAATCATTGGTCGTGAAAAATTATGCCCTTTAATTCTATTAGGTAAATACTGATCATATTCATAAACCCTATTTAAAATATTAAAAAAACTATCCCTTTGAAATACTAAATCTATATGTTTATCTGACACTATATTATAAGAATATCGAAAAAAATTTTTTTCAAAAAATTCAAGGAATTCCTCAGAATGATAATAATAAAATTCATTAAAAGCCTTTACAAAAACTTTATATCCTATTTCTTTCCAATCTGTCGCTTTAGATCCAAAACTCCCTTCACCTCTAAAATAATTGTCTATGTAGAAGCTCTGTTTGTTTTGTCTAAGCATTACATTTCCTAGATAAAATGATTCAAGATTTTCTACAGTTGATAAAAATTCGTTAGCAAATTCAAAATTTCCAAATAAACATTTTAATAGTATGGAAGATTGCTTCGAAAAACACTGTTTTCCATCCATTAAAAGTTTGTAGTATCTGAAAATATCTTGATTATAAAAAAAATCATCATATGATTGTAATTCTTTTATAATTTGATGTTTTCTTGTTTCTAGTTCTCTTTCACTATATTTTTTCCCATCGATCATATTACTGTATGTATTAAAAGCCATATCTTTTAATTCTTCATTATCTAAATTAAGGTAGGATAGCCTAAAAAATTCTATATCATCACTAAATTCAAAAATCGGTATCTGTTCGACTTTAGGATCTTTTCTATGACTTGGGTTAGTTGTTCCATTCATTAGAATATTAAGTAATATTAATTTGATTAATTGATGTCTTTCTTTACAATTACCAAAAATGAATGTTTTATTATCTATATTCATTAATTCGGAAAAAAAGTTCTCATATTCTTTTGTTAGAAAATGAGGATTTTTCTTTTTTTCTCTTCTCCCGTTTTCTAATGCTGATAATCGATATTTATCAATACTTACTTTATTTTCATATTTTTCACAAAAAACTTCTTGTGTTAAACCTTGAGACTTCCTAAACTTTTTAATTCTATCTCCAATCATTGTATCCATCATACGTTCTAAATTCATTATTACACCTCTGTACTTCATATTTTAAATAATTATTTCTAAAAGTTGGTAGAGTTTTTTACTTGTGGGTCACATTTTTTACTAACAACTTCAATTATAATTTTTGAGAGAATATAATCAATCGCAGATATCTTTGATTAATACTATTTATATTCCTAATCGATGCGCATCAAATAGGATTGAAAGGATGTTTCACATGAAAATTCAAGCCAATTTCAAAAAAGGTGGCTATTCAACTGAAATAGCTTCCAATTATATTGATAATAAAAAACCCATTTATAGCTTAAGTACAAAACTTTATCCACAACAGCGTTTTGAAAATAATCAGCCTACCGGAGAAATTATTGCGTATAAAGCTTGGTTTGTTCAAGAAGGTTTACCACCCTTCACAGTTAAATTCGAAAATGAAGTAACATTACCGAATTATATGAGCGTCATTACTTTTGATAATCTAGAAGCTTGTGAAGTACGTTACGATGTTTATTTCAAAGCTTCAGATCTGAAGGAGGTTAAATAATGACAACCAAAGAGCTCGAACAATACCTCCTACAAAGTTTAAATATGGCATTGGGATCCATGATGCAAGGTGAGACCAGTTATACCAATAGTTTTACCTGCAAGGTTACGGAAGAAGGTTTTTACTTTCTTCCTCGCCTGCCTGCAGGCTACATTATTGATGATGACTTATATCAAAAAATATTTCTCATTGCGAGTGCAGCTTTATATCCCAAGTTCACACTGTTAAAACAAAACTCCGCGTATTTCGTTCCTATGGACACAGATGATATTCACACGCAACGTGCATTGTTTTTTCCATGGCAAAAAGGGATATCTGAACGTTTAGTCATTACGGATTTAGATCGTTTTACTTCAACTCTAATGAACCAACAAATTCCGATTATGAAACAATTAACTTTAAACTATCAAAACATTACATCCATAGCGATCGCAGGTAATTCAGGCAGTGGTAAGTCATATATGCTGACATACTTATTAAGTGTGCTAAAGCCCATATCTGAACTCATTATTGTTGATCCTAAGTTTGATACACCGAGTCGATGGGCGCGTATCCATGATATTACTGTCATTCATCCACATCAAAATCGATCTAAGTCTGATTTTTTATCTGAGATTAATGAAAACTTAAGTCATTGTCTTCAGATTATTCAACAGCGTCAAACAATGCTTTATGACGATCCAGACTATCCATTTGAGCACTTAACCATTGTGATTGATGAAGTGCTTGCTTTAGCTGAGGGTGTCAATAAAGCCATTAAAGATGCGTTTTTTTCGTTACTATCACAAATTGCTTTATTGGGTCGTGCAACCAAAGTCCATTTATTACTGGTGTCTCAACGGTTTGATCATCAAACCATTCCAGTTTCTGTTAGAGAACAACTCAATGTGCTGATTCAAATCGGCAATATTAATAAAAAAACAACACAATTTTTATTCCCAGATTTAGACCCTGAAGGTATTGTGATACCCATTGGTAAAGGGACGGGATTGATTCAAGTGATTGATAGTGAATCTCCCTATCAAGTCTTACCTCTATTATGTCCGACTTTCTATACAAAGGATGGTGTATTGTGATGAGGAAAACCTACTTTATGCGTGTGTATGATATTATTATTTACTTGTTTCTATTTGCTATTTTGACAGTGATTCTTAGTAAACTCTTTGACCTATTGAACATCGCTATATCTCAAATCGATATGCGAAATGTCACACACTATATCACAGTCATTTCAAACGGTTTATATCAACTTACATTTTACTTGTTAGGATTAGCATTGATATTAATGGTTATCGATTTAATCATTCGTTTATTGAAGGATCAAATTACGAATCATATTAAATCTGTCTATCACACAATGGTTTTACGACATTATCTTAAACAAGATATCGACACAACATCATCAAAAGATTGGCAACAAACAGGCGAAACTAAAACAAATTCTGTTGAACGCTATTTTAATAAAGTCGTGGGAAAATCGATTGTTGATGTTCGTCAAAATGAAGTTCGTGTAGCGATTAAAATTCCTCGCAAGCAACAAGCACATGAAATATTAAAGACCATTGAACCTCAGATTCATGAAGAGATTACCCACATGCATCCTAATTACTACTTTTCAGCATCTCAACGACATCATCGTTATCTATGGTTTACAGGTCACAAACGTTAATATACACATGCGCTGTGGTACACGAAGTGATAAACACAAGCGCATGTGTATATTAACAGTGCCATGGGGTTACTACGACCCCCCATGGCATCATTAATCAGTAATCACAGAAAGGATGTCCATGATGACGAAAGATAAACGTTCGAATAAGTGGGCTTTCTTAATATATGAAGAAAGCACGCCATCTAACTACCGAGATATTTTGGAACAGATTCATATTCCTTATATTTTAAGCCCGTGGCACAATCAAGATATAGATCATTCAACTGGAGCAATCAAAAAATCACATAAACACGGTGCTTTATTCTTTGATTCTTTAAAAAGTTATTCTCAAGTCTCTGAATTACTTCAACAACACTTAAATACACCGAGCCATATTGAAATTATTATGTCTCCTAAGGGCATGTTTGATTATTTTATTCATGCCTCTAATTCAGATAAAACACCTTATGATATTAACGATATTGAAAGTGGTTGCGGGTTTGACTTAAATCAATTTTTATTAGATCAAGGTCAGTCTGAAATATTTAATAACATTATTGATATGATTGAAAATCACAATTTTATAGAATTTCAAGATTTAGTAATGTATGCGCGACAACATCATCCATCTTATTTAAATTTGATTATCCAACGGACGTATTTTTTTGCGAAATATTTAGATTCAAGACGACATACGTCCAATCATAAATAGTATGATGTGTCGAATATATGGTTTTGTGGCGCGTTTTGACGGCGCATATTTAAGGAATGCATTTCTTCGAGTTCTGTTTTAATTGAACGCATTAAATAACCTTGCATAGCTTCGACACTTTCGCCTTTTTGAATTAACGTTGCTTTAAAACGTTTGAGCACATTAATCATTTCAAATTCTATGTCTTCTAACATGTATATTGTATTTTTTTCATTATTAAATGATGCTTTACCTTTGAGTATGACGCTTTTAATAATTTGTATTTCACTAACTTCAAAGTTATTTAAATAGGTTTGAAGTTGATCCGGAATTTCTTGAAGTAATTGATATTTTAAAGCATTATTATTAAATTCGTTAGATTGATGATTAGCATGATATGAATGAAATGTATTGTTAGTGATTGTATTTGTACTTTCATTCATATCATACATATCATTAGACTCAGTATCATTAGACTCAGTATCATTAGACTCAGTATCATTAGACTTACAAATTGTAAGTTCTTGAACTATATTTTTGTTAGTTCCAGAACTTACAATTTGTTTGTTCTGGAACTTACGATTTGTAAGTTCCTTGTCATAACTAGGTTCTAAAAGGTATATTTTGTTAGGTCTATTTAGTCCTTGTCTTTCATTTATAATTAAATTGAATTTCTCTAGTTCTTTTTTTAATTTAATAATTTTAGGTTCTCCGTATTGTAAAATGGAACATAATTGTTTATTTGTATATAGTAGATATATATTATTTTCTTCATCAATCCAGTTATTGATTTTGGATAATTCAAAACGATCTTTTAATAGAGCATACATAACTTTTGCTTCGGTTGTCATTTTAGAAAAATAATTATCTTCAAATAAAAATTTGGGTAATTGATAAAAACGAGATGTTTCAAATTTACTAGCGGAAATTTTTTTGAATTTTGACATAATATAAACCTCTTCCTCTGTGAATTTGGGTAGAGGTAATAAAACGCATTCTTAATTTAAAGAACACCTCATTCTTGAAGTTACATTGTTTATACTATATAATTATATATACTTATTATATTAAACAACGCATCTTTTAGAGTATATATGTTAGCGTTTATTACCTAAAGCGTTTAGTCGGGCCAACGACTAAACGCTTTTTAATTTGTTAAAATCTAATTTAATAGTAACAAAGTAAATAACAAGAAACAATAAATTATGTAACTTCCCATAAGTAACATGTTACATGTAACAAAAAATAATTACGATAATAAACTAATGTATACAACAAAGACATAGTGAATAGGAATTGAAAAAATAAGTTCAGTAGTAACATGTTACATGTAACAAAAAATAATTACGATAATAAACTAATGTATACAACAAAGACATAGTGAATAGGAATTGAAAAAATAAGTTCAGTAGTAACATGTTACATGTAACAAAAAATAATTACGATAATAAACTAATGTATACAACAAAGACATAGTGAATAGGAATTGAAAAAATAAGTTCAGTAGTAACATGTTACATGTAACAAAAAATAATTACGATAATAAACTAATGTATACAAC
>NZ_JBBOVW010000003.1:0-21201 GCF_038006785.1 Staphylococcus sp. FSL W8-0774
TTGCAAGTCAAAAAGTTATGTGGATTTGTAATGTTTTATTACCTCTATTCAAATTTAATTGGAAAGAGGTTTTTTATTATGTCTCGTAAAAATATTAAAAATCAAGCTAGTCAAAATTTTTATATGCTACACAAAGCATTATTTGTTAATGAAAAATATAAAAAATTAAGTGATAGTGCCAAAGTCACTTATGCAATCCTCAATGATAGAGTTAGCTTATCAATTAAAAATAATTGGATCGATGATAATGGGGATATATATTTCATTTTTACAAACGAAAGTCTCCAGAATATATTAGATAAAAGTAAGAATACAATTACTAAAATAAAAAAAGAACTTCAAGAAGTAGGGTTACTTGAACAAATACGTACAGGATTTAATAAACCTAATAAATTATATTTGCATGATATAGAAACTAATATTAGTGTAGAAAAAAGTATTCAATCCTCATCTACAACCTATAATGACAAGGAGTCCCAAATTTTGGGACTCCAGAATCCCGAAATTTGGGACTCCAGAATCTCAAAATTTGGGACTCCAGAATCCCAAATTTTAGACCCTAATGATACTGATTATATTAAGACTGATTATATTAAGACTGAGAATAATGATACGGATGATTTGAATGATAATAAACTAAAATATCCTAGTAATCATACAAATCATTCAAATCACAACAACTCAAACTTTAATAATGAAGCTTTAAAATTCCAATTACTCGAAGAACTACCACAAAGTATTCAAAACTATCTAAGTAACTTTGAAGTAGCTGAAATTAAAATTATCAAAACTGTATTATTAAAAGCCAAAACATCTTTCAACAATACGATTGATAACTACTACTTGCTAGAAGATATGGAAATAGAAATACTTCATGTTCTTAAACGTTTTAAAGCCATGCTTATTCAAAAAAATGAAACCATTGAAGCCATGCAAGGGTACTTAATGAAATCTCTTAAGTCTGAATTTGCTGAAATGCATACCCTTAATAAACGACGTGATCATTTACCCATCACTTCTTTATTTAATCAATAATGATTCAATTAGAGAGCATCTTTAAATAGATGTTCTCTTTTTTTATTTACAAGTGGTTGCTAAGGCAACCATCTAGATCAAACGAAAGTAAGGGAGGGGATAACAAAATAACATCCACACAATGTCACAACACAGCATGCTGCTATCAAAGAAGGGAGGAAGACTTATGAGTACTAAGAAAAAGATTAAAGTTACATTTGCAATGATTAATGTTCTCTTAACTGCAGTCGAATTTTATCTTCAATGGCAATTGAGTAAATCTGAAAATGAACTGTAGTTAAGCAAAAAGGTGGGATCAAAACGTTTTTGTTTTAGTCCTATTTTTTCTATAAACAAACATTCTTCGTTTAGTAATGGCTCAAATATGTTTCATAAGAAGAAAAACAAAAAAACTCTACTTAATCATAATTGGTTGTAGAGTTTTTTTGATTTCTTTATTTAATTTTTTCGTCCTCTTTCTTTTTAGGTTCGTAACATGCCACATATATAATCAATTGTATAGTAGTAATCATCATAAAAAATGTATACCAATCATTATTATGCAAGTATAATTGATAAGTTAAGTTAGAAGTTGTTGGTAATGTACTTTCATTAATTTTAACTATCGCATTGCATAGTGGTTCAAACAGTTTCGTAGTTAAATATTCAACCTTCTCTTTACTAGCAATTTCTGTACTCTGATTTTGATGTTCATCGGGATAGCGTTCCACGTAATTATCATTTGTAATGATTGTTTCTGATGTTACTTTAATATCTCCCATTTTCACAATGCCATTATCATTAATAATTTCTGTTAAAACATCTATATTAGGAATCTTCATATTTTTTATGCTACTAATTGTATTTGTGAATTCTTGATTATATCCCCAATGACGTCTAAAGTTTTCTATCATTTTTGTATTTAACTGACTAATTTCATTAAAGTTATTGCTAACTTTAAATGCTTTTCTCAGTTTTTCTGTAAGTTCTATTGAAGTACTTTTGAAGATATCATTACTCATTAATTTTCTATATTCTGAACTATTTAAGTAGTTAGTAGTTGTGAACACATTTCTTTGTAATTGCGTATTATTTTTAACCATAGCCATTGTTTTTTGATAATTAATTAATGCTTGATTCACTATATCATCTCCCGTCATTTGAAATTTTTCTCTACTTGTAACTAATTATATAATAATTATCGACTTATTATATCTGTATTTATCTACATTAGCCTTTCTGCTTCGCACTTCGGTTCATAAATTAAAAAGTGATAAGATGAAAGAAACATATAATAACATAATTTAAAAGGAGTTAAATTAACTTATGAATTATACAATTACAGAATTAAGTCTCAGAAATCCTAATTATTTAGGCATTAGTCGAGAACTATTTATTAATGACAAATACTGTAATTTATCTTTTTTAGCTAAAATCTTATATAGTATTTTAAGTAAATTGCAATTCAGAAATGGTTATGACGAATGGACTTTAAATATGCGCAAATTAGAGAGTGAATCTAAATTAGTAGCTGAAGATATAGAACAATATTTAATTGATTTAGAAGAACTGGATTTGATTTTTACAGCAGGAGATAAAATAGTTGTTTTACAACAAAGAGAATTAGCCAAAAAAGGTATTTACAAAATGCCATCATTCTTACTAAAAGATGCTTTTGATGATTTAGATTGGTACGCTAAGATTTTATATACTATATATCGAAATAGATATTTATTTGCTATTAAAGAAAATATGGGTAATAGTGATTTTTACAATGATGAACATATACTTTATGGAATATATAAAATTAAAGATATTGTTAATGAATTAATGATTGATGAAGAAACAGTTGAGATGTACAACGAACAACTCATTCATGCACATTTACTTAACACTTCAACTACGACTAATGGGTATCTGCGTTTCTACACATACGACGTCTCCAGTGTACCTAAACAATCTAATACAAAAACAACACATCACGAAAAACAAAAATTAATTAAATATATGCCATCAAAAATAGCTTTTATTTTTCAAACGATGGATATCGAACATATTTTGAAAATACAACATGCTATGCGAAGTTATATAGCACATTACAACATCAACAATCCAAATCGCTATCTACGAAAACATGCTGATGGTATTAGTAAAATCATTCAAACAATGGCTTTAGTTGGTGATACAGATAACAAAGACGTATATACAAAGCATAATTTATGTTTCTATGTATTTAACAATGAGATGAAACGCTATTTAGATAATCCAAATCATTTTAAAACTAATAAATCACAAATTAATTATCATATTGATATATTTAATTCGATGATGTCTACAATATTATCGGATTTGAAGATTAATAAAAACGACTCGTTTAAGATTAAAAGATTACAAAATACGTTTCCCGAATTTCAGAAATCAACAATCTCTTTACTTCGATTATTTACCTTTAATGATGCAATTTTTTTAGGCAATACACTACGTGATATTATAGAAATCAACAATATATCTAATATTGACCTTACACCAGATAATTTATTTAGTTATAGCGATAATATGTCTTCTATTAATATAGCAATATGTGAAGTCAAAGGTTTATTGATACTAGCAGACCTTGAATTTTCTCATATTGCACCGTTCCTAAATGATATGCTCTTCGATAGATTTAATACGTATTATGATTGGACTACTACAGATATAGGTATTGATATTGAAAAACAATATGCCGAATTAGAAAAAGGGAATAATAGTTATAGCTTTTCAGAAGAAACGTCTTAT
The DNA here is from genome assembly GCF_038006785.1 of Staphylococcus sp. FSL W8-0774. NCBI lineage: Bacteria > Bacillati > Bacillota > Bacilli > Caryophanales > Staphylococcaceae > Staphylococcus > Staphylococcus sp. FSL W8-0774. The sequence goes on from NZ_JBBOVW010000003.1 coordinate 3,793, forward strand.
ATGGTGCAGCTATTAATACAACTGACCAATTGTAATGAGTCAGAAGAAAATACTCAGGCTATTCAACGTGTATTGTATTTGTTTTCAGGTTTTCATCGTTCAATATTACCTCTTAAATTAGAGAAGTATATGTTGTCATTAAAGCTATCCGATTTCATATATGTATTTAGAATGTTTTCATTAGGAATAGCCGATTATACACTTTCAATGAAATACAAAATGAACTTATTCCATGTAGACTTGTCATTACTGGAAGACCGTTTATTACGTTGTATTGATATTATCCTACATGTAAAAAATAGTACTAAATTAAATGATAATACAAATATATGTATTAGTATCGTAAGTGGTGAAATTTCTAAGAGTTATCAAGATGGTCATCAATACGAATATGTAAAACATACAGAAACAGAGATTACGAATTTAATCAATGAATACTTGGAAGAAGAAAAACAATAATACAACGACTAAAATCCCCTTACATCTAGCAAGGGGTTTTTAATGGTTTATATATCCTTATCTTTCTACCTTTAGATGTTTCTTCATTAGTTAGATTGACGTTCTTTTTTAATTTCCAATTGAAACATGTAAAGTTTTTCTGCACTGTCTAAAGTAAGTTTACGTTCACCACTTCTTAATCATTGTATACTAGACGTCGATACACCTGTTTGTTGATGAATATAGTAAGCCGATAAATCACTTTCTAATAATCGTTCGATAGTTTTTATAATCATTGTCTTATCAATTAACCGTTTATTTATTTGAGCGTTTTATAGATACAGAATAAAAATTAAAGCTAATGCGATAGCTAACACACCAATAGTATAGTTCAACAAAGTTTTTAACCTTATTTTCAATAATCTTGTCATTTTTATCACCTCAATTTCTCATTTTGTAATTCTTATGATTACTCACTTGTTTATTTTTTGTTTTAAAACAAAAAATAAACGGTTCTGTTGCAAAGTAAAAAAATATAGCTAACCACTAATTTATCATGTCAGTGTTCGCTTAACTTGCTAGCATGATGCTAATTTCGTGGCATGGCGAAAATCCGTAGATCTGAAGAGACCTGCGGTTCTTTTTATATAGAGCGTAAATACATTCAATACCTTTTAAAGTATTCTTTGCTGTATTGATACTTTGATACCTTGTCTTTCTTACTTTAATATGACGGTGATCTTGCTCAATGAGGTTATTCAGATATTTCGATGTACAATGACAGTCAGGTTTAAGTTTAAAACCTTTAATTACTTTAGCCATTGCTACCTTCGTTGAAGGTGCCTGATCTGTAATTACCTTTTGAGGTTTACCAAATTGTTTAATGAGACGTTTGATAAACGCATATGCTGAATGATTATCTCGTTGCTTACGCAACCCAATATCTAATGTATGTCCCTCTGCATCAATGGCACGATATAAATAGCTCCATTTTCCTTTTATTTTGATGTACGTCTCATCAATACGCCATTTGTAATAAGCTTTTTTATGCTTTTTCTTCCAAATTTGATATAAAATTGGGGCATATTCTTGAACCCAACGGTAGACCGTTGAATGATGAACGTTTACACCACGTTCCCTTAATATTTCAGATATATCACGATAACTCAATGCATATCTTAGATAGTAGCCAACGGCTACAGTGATAACATCCTTGTTAAATTGTTTATATCTGAAATAGTTCATACAGAAGACTCCTTTTTGTTAAAATTATACTATAAATTCAACTTTGCAACAGAACCCTATTAAGTTTATAGTATATAAAAATGGTATTGGTATTAATGCTAACAAAAGCATTTGTATTGGTACATGAAAGCCATTATTTTGTATAAAACCCCAAACTTTTTTTAGTCCTTGTGTTTTACTAACGCTTTCGGGTGAACTGGAGCCTAATTGTTTTATAAATTCTTCTGAAGGATGAAAAATTAAAGCAATAGGAATTGTTACTAGTAATAAAGCCGTTGATAATATAAAGGTTTTTAATGCTCTTTTAAAATAATTTTGATCTTGGATTTTAAACATAAGGAACCTCTTTTTTATTTTTGAAACGAGTGGAAACGAATTTCTTCATGTCTTGATTTTGATATCACCTGTAAAATAGCTATTAACCATTTTTCACTTTAATATTCATGGTCATTTTCACTCAAAAATGTGCTTAGTCTTTCTTCTTTTAAATATAGAATAATGCGTCCGTCATATTTATTAATATGTACATTGATATCTTCTTTTATTTTCATTAATTCTTGAATATCTATTGAAATGAAGCCATCGTCATAGTTATCTTCGTAATCTTCATCTGTGTGTTTATAAGGATATTCATTTTTTAACCATTTATATAATTTTGATACAGATTCTGTTTCATTTTCTTCTAAAGTATATGCCACTATGAAGCTTATAAAATGATAAATTAGCTCGTTACTCAACTCATTTTCATATTCACTAATATCTTCTTTAAACATACTTACTAATTCATCAATAGAATAGTTCAAATCAATGATTAATATTTCATAAGTATTTACAAAAGTATCATATTTTATATAATTTTTTACTACTGTCTTTATTGACTCATATTTTAATGACTTATCTTCTTCATCATAATATGAATTGTATATACTATCTGAATCTAAAGTGTTAATTAATGTTTTTAAGTGATCATAATATATTAAATTTAAATATTTTCTACTATTATCTAAATCTTTCTTTTCATTTAGATAATAGTCACATAAAGCTCTATATATCGCCATTAAGTCATTATTATTATCTTTTTTACTTAGTTTATAATCATATATTGCTAAAATTTTATCTTCACATGTATTATCTATATAATGCTCAGCTATATAAAAAGCTTGTTTGTAACTTATATGATCCCAACTAGTTATAAAGTGCATTAAGTATTTTGTATCTCTTATTAAAAATATTCCTTCATCAGTCGCGTCATAATAAGAGGGAAGTTCTATATTTTGTATAGAACCAAAATTTTCCTTAACACGTTGAATAAGTTTTGGTTTAGTTCCAGATATAGGAAGATTATTATTTTTAAGTAACTCTCTTAGTTGTGAAACTGTAAAATAATTCAAACTATTTTCTACATCTTTTTTTATAACTAATTTATCGTCTTCTATTAATTTTTGAATAGATTTTAATATAGATTTTTCGCCATAAGCCCTAAGTCCACTTGGAAATATTTCTTTTCCTACTTGTCTGTTTATATTTGTATGTAAAGTAATTAAATCATCAGTATTTAAATTCACAGTTTAAACCTCTTTTTAATTATAATTGCTATTTACTATTTGAATTTTTAGTATAGTAAGTTGTTTTGATTTCAACTCGAATAATTCCGCCATTTCTTCTTCAAAAATTTTTACTAAATCAAATAAAACATCGATGTTTTTTACAAATATAAAGAATTTCTAAGATATTTTAATCTCCTTTTTTATAAATCTTATCACAGAAGTTATTTAAATTTTAAATAACTTTATTTTTGATTTTGAGAGATTATTTAGAGGAAATAAAGTATATTGATACAGTTGTTTTACTCATAAATATATATCAACTTTTAAAAAGAAAATATGAGTTAAACAAATATATTTTGATTTTAAAAATCAGAATATGGATTAAAACTAGCGATTACTTTTTAGGTATCGCCAGTTACATGTAATCTAAAATTTTGCATAAAATCATTCAAAAAGTAGTTATGATTTTTAGTTCTTGCAGAGGTATTTTTCTTTTAAAACACCAAAATTTTGATTTGAACCCAAATCATGAGTTAAGAGCATAAGGGAAATTTGCCACCTTTTACAAAGGTAGGTCTGGCGAAGCCAGACATTTCAAAGGTTTCAGAGTTTTTCTTTTGGTGCCTAAATTTTGTGTTTGTACCCAAAATGTACCCCTATAAATTGCGTTTGTACCCAAAATGTTCCCCTACATATTGTGTCTGTACCCATTTTGTACCCATACTTTTTTTACGACTTTTCAATAACAAACGCTAGCTTTTTTAGCTAAAGCTCCCTATTTTTTAAAGAGATAATTTTGTTTTCGAAATGCCTAATTGCTGTAATTGAATATGTTTTTTTCTTTATCATTTGTTTGAATTAAATCGCCATCTTCAGTGTTATCTAAATTTAAAAGTTTATGTTTTTATTTAAGTAATACACCGAAACTTAGTATACGTTTTCGATATAAAATTCATTCTAAGTCATTAACAATTTCTGCATTTTTTTCATGGTTTCTTGTTAAACAATCAAACGAAATAATGGAATATTTTGATTAGTTTTTGAAGGATTTATGCGCTATTTTTTTATATGTTATACAAGCGTAAAACAAAAGTAGAATACACATTTATGCTAAGAAATTTTAATAATGTTGTGAGTCTACTTAACGAAATTTTAAGATGAATATCGTATGGTGTGAGCGATTTAGTCGACAATTTTATAAGTTTGAAAATTGTTAAGAGCTTCAAAGATCAACGTTAATACATTAATTTCAATTCTAATTCTGTGCTTATTTTACAGTTAATAAATTGAGTATTATTAAGCTAATAATTATTATTACGAGATTGATTAAGTTTATAAAAATCTTAAAGATTTTCTTGTCATTGTATTCTGGACTTTTATATAGAAGCATGTAATACATAAACAAATTTGCTGTAAACATTCCGAATATTGAAGCTAAGATTCCCAAATGAATCTCCATAAAAATAGTTTGAATAAATAATATGAGAATGAAATTATTAAAAATAATAAGATTTCATAAATTAACAGAATCATGATTTTTCTCCTATAAATTAAAGTTAAAGAAAACATAAATCATAATCAATTTTCTAATGTTCAAAGCGAAAATTTTTAGGAAATCTGTTAAATGAAATGACGCAAATTTAAGAGTATATAGGATCAAGGAAAAGCATATTAGACTTTAAAAGGTGCTAAAAAGTATTATTGGAAAGTAAGTATAAAATCAATAATTCTATTAAAAATGCAATAGTCATTAGTAAACTAGTAAATTTATTTACTTATAGTGATGTGTTTAATTACTATAATAAACTTGAAATGTACTTATAAAGTATCTCTTTTGCCTCTAGATATTATAGAAATAGATCTCACTATCATTACATAAAATGACTTATCGGAAGTTATCTGTAACTCAATTATTAGAAATGATATAATACAAAAGTCGTCGTTCACTTCTGTGCTGTATTTAGCATGGAAGGAGGTGACATCATGTTCAGTACACTATTTGTAACTATTATAGCTCCTATCATAGTAGGAGTTATACTCACGTTATTTTCTCATTGGCTGAATAATCGTGAAAAGTAATTTAGCGACGACATATAGCTAATACACCAAAAGAGCCCGATAACTATTCGCAGTAGTTATCGGGCTCGGTGTTTATCATGTTAGTACACTATTTGTTAATCAAATTATAACACTGGTTAGTAGAGGAATGCAAAGTAAAGAAAGTTCTTAGGAATCAATTTCTAATTTTTTTAATAATATTACTTAATTTTTTTAAACTTCTATTAATATCATTCTCATCAATGTATGAGTAAGAAAATCGAATGTAGTTTTTGTAGTTAGAATCATATATTTCTCCAGGTTGTATAAGTATATTTTCTTTTATAGATTCATTAAACAATTTTTTTACGTTTATTGATATAGAGAACTCAAACCAAATATAAAATGATCCACTAGGGTCATTCCAACTACCATACATAGATAAATGAGTTTTTAGGGCGTCTATAAATATATCTTTACGTTTTTTTAATTCTAATTTTAATTCAGATATATGTTTTTCATGATAAGTATTTAGCCATTTTGTGGCAATATATTGTGATATAGAACTAGCACCATAGTCATTCTGCATTTTTAAATCAGATAAGTGATTAATTACATTTTTATCTGCTACTATCCATCCAATACGCAGACCAGGACTTACCGTTTTAGATAAACTTCCTAAATATAAAACATTGTCACTATTTTTCAAAGATTTCATGGGCATCGGTCTTTTTTCATCAAACCATAAATCAGAATATATACTATCTTCAACAATAGGTATTCCGTTTTTTTGACATTGATCTATAATTTTTTGCTTTTCTTCTTTAGTATAAGTATTTTGAGTAGGATTGTGTAAAGTAGGTATACAATAAAAGGTTCTGTTGCAAAGTAAAAAATATAGCTAACCACTAATTTATCATGTCAGTGTTCGCTTAACTTGCTAGCATGATGCTAATTTCGTGGCATGGCGAAAATCCGTAGATCTGAAGAGACCTGCGGTTCTTTTTATATAGAGCGTAAATACATTCAATACCTTTTAAAGTATTCTTTGCTGTATTGATACTTTGATACCTTGTCTTTCTTACTTTAATATGACGGTGATCTTGCTCAATGAGGTTATTCAGATATTTCGATGTACAATGACAGTCAGGTTTAAGTTTAAAAGCTTTAATTACTTTAGCCATTGCTACCTTCGTTGAAGGTGACTGATCTGTAATTACCTTTTGAGGTTTACCAAATTGTTTAATGAGACGTTTGATAAACGCATATGCTGAATGATTATCTCGTTGCTTACGCAACCAAATATCTAATGTATGTCCCTCTGCATCAATGGCACGATATAAATAGCTCCATTTTCCTTTTATTTTGATGTACGTCTCATCAATACGCCATTTGTAATAAGCTTTTTTATGCTTTTTCTTCCAAATTCGATATAAAATTGGGGCATATTCTTGAACCCAACGGTAGACCGTTGAATGATGAACGTTTACACCACGTCCCCTTAATATTTCAGATATATCACGATAACTCAATGCATATCTTAGATAGTAGCCAACGGCTACAGTGATAACATCCTTGTTAAATTGTTTATATCTGAAATAGTTCATACAGAAGACTCCTTTTTGTTAAAATTATACTATAAATTCAACTTTGCAACAGAACCAAAAATTAAACCTTGATGACACAGAAGAAGGCGATTTGATTCATACAGATGATGACGAAAAAGCCGATGAAGATGGATTTTCTATTATTGCAATGTGGAATTGGGAACGGAAAAATTATTTTATTAAAGAGTAGTTCAACAAACGGGCCAGTTTGTTGAAGATTAGATGCTATAATTGTTATTAAAAGGATTGAAGGATGCTTAGGAAGACGAGTTATTAATAGCTGAATAAGAACGGTGCTCTCCAAATATTCTTATTTAGAAAAGCAAATCTAAAATTATCTGAAAAGGGAATGAGAATAGTGAATGGACCAATAATAATGACTAGAGAAGAAAGAATGAAGATTGTTCATGAAATTAAGGAACGAATATTGGATAAATATGGGGATGATGTTAAGGCTATTGGTGTTTATGGCTCTCTTGGTCGTCAGACTGATGGGCCCTATTCGGATATTGAGATGATGTGTGTCATGTCAACAGAGGAAGCAGAGTTCAGCCATGAATGGACAACCGGTGAGTGGAAGGTGGAAGTGAATTTTGATAGCGAAGAGATTCTACTAGATTATGCATCTCAGGTGGAATCAGATTGGCCGCTTACACATGGTCAATTTTTCTCTATTTTGCCGATTTATGATTCAGGTGGATACTTAGAGAAAGTGTATCAAACTGCTAAATCGGTAGAAGCCCAAACGTTCCACGATGCGATTTGTGCCCTTATCGTAGAAGAGCTGTTTGAATATGCAGGCAAATGGCGTAATATTCGTGTGCAAGGACCGACAACATTTCTACCATCCTTGACTGTACAGGTAGCAATGGCAGGTGCCATGTTGATTGGTCTGCATCATCGCATCTGTTATACGACGAGCGCTTCGGTCTTAACTGAAGCAGTTAAGCAATCAGATCTTCCTTCAGGTTATGACCATCTGTGCCAGTTCGTAATGTCTGGTCAACTTTCCGACTCTGAGAAACTTCTGGAATCGCTAGAGAATTTCTGGAATGGGATTCAGGAGTGGACAGAACGACACGGATATATAGTGGATGTGTCAAAACGCATACCATTTTGAACGATGACCTCTAATAATTGTTAATCATGTTGGTTACGTATTTATTAACTTCTCCTAGTATTAGTAATTATCATGGCTGTCATGGCGCATTAACGGAATAAAGGGTGTGCTTAAATCGGGCCATTTTGCGTAATAAGAAAAAGGATTAATTATGAGCGAATTGAATTAATAATAAGGTAATAGATTTACATTAGAAAATGAAAGGGGATTTTATGCGTGAGAATGTTACAGTCTATCCCGGCATTGCCAGTCGGGGATATTAAAAAGAGGGTTCTGTTGCAAAGTAAAAAAATATAGCTAACCACTAATTTATCATGTCAGTGTTCGCTTAACTTGCTAGCATGATGCTAATTTCGTGGCATGGCGAAAATCCGTAGATCTGAAGAGACCTGCGGTTCTTTTTATATAGAGCGTAAATACATTCAATACCTTTTAAAGTATTCTTTGCTGTATTGATACTTTGATACCTTGTCTTTCTTACTTTAATATGACGGTGATCTTGCTCAATGAGGTTATTCAGATATTTCGATGTACAATGGCAGTCAGGTTTAAGTTTAAAAGCTTTAATTACTTTAGCCATTGCTACCTTCGTTGAAGGTGCCTGATCTGTAATTACCTTTTGAGGTTTACCAAATTGTTTAATGAGACGTTTAATAAACGCATATGCTGAATGATTATCTCGTTGCTTACGCAACCAAATATCTAATGTATGTCCCTCTGCATCAATGGCACGATATAAATAGCTCCATTTTCCTTTTATTTTGATGTACGTCTCATCAATACGCCATTTGTAATAAGCTTTTTTATGCTTTTTCTTCCAAATTTGATATAAAATTGGGGCATATTCTTGAACCCAACGGTAGACCGTTGAATGATGAACGTTTACACCACGTCCCCTTAATATTTCAGATATATCACGATAACTCAATGCATATCTTAGATAGTAGCCAACGGCTACAGTGATAACATCCTTGTTAAATTGTTTATATCTGAAATAGTTCATACAGAAGACTCCTTTTTGTTAAAATTATACTATAAATTCAACTTTGCAACAGAACCAACAATAAACTAAACAAGTATAATTATTGAAAAATTAAATATTTAAGGTGTATGTATATTTTAAGTACACCCTAATCATACAAAGAGAGTTATTGAATTTATAATAACTTAAACGTATGATTAGGGTGTATATTAATTGTGGAGTGAAAATGAATGATTATAGGTTATGCAAGAGTATCTTCGGTAGATCAGAATTTAGAGAGACAGCTAGATAATTTGAAAACATTTGGCGTAGAGAAAATATTTACAGAGAAACAATCGGGAAAGTCAGTAGAAAATAGACCCGTATTTCAAGAAGCACTTAACTTTGTGAGAATGGGCGATAGATTTGTAGTAGAATCGATTGATCGCTTAGGTCGTAATTATGATGAAGTGATTAACACAGTTAATTATTTAAAGGATAAAGAAGTTCAATTGATGATTACTAGTTTACCTATGATGAATGAAGTGATTGGTAATCCACTATTAGATAAATTTATGAAAGATTTAATCGTTCAAATCTTAGCAATGGTTTCAGAACAAGAACGAAATGAAAGTAAACGTAGACAAGCACAAGGTATTCAAGTTGCGAAAGAAAAAGGTGTGTATAAAGGACGCCCTTTACTATATTCACCTAATGCTAAAGATCCTCAAAAACGTATTATCTACCATCGTGTTGTTGAAATGTTAGAAGAAGGCAAAGCAATTAGTAAGATTGCGAAAGAGGTTAATATCACAAGACAGACAGTTTATAGAATTAAAAATGGTAAGGGATTATCTTGATAAATGGATTGTTAATGCAAATGAGATCTTCTCACAGCGTCCTAAATTATATGTTATTCATCTATTATGAGATTCTAATAATAAGACAAGAAAAGAGAGTGCGAATTCGCACTCTCCTTTTGTGTAGTACTATTGAAATTTTGTCTTAAAAACGAACGTAATTTAGAAATAATATTTATTGGTATTTCAAGAATATATATATAATTATTTACTAAGTCCATTTAAAAAAATTTGAGAGAACTTGTTCATAAGTTTAATTCTTTCATTAATATTTTGTTCATGTGTAAAGGTAACAATTCCATTAACAGCGTTTGCTGCTATTTTACTAACAGCATTAACATCATTAATACACCATTCGCCATTTAAATTACCCTCCTTAAAAATTACATGATAAGCATCTATATATTTGTTTTCTAATTTATTCATTTTTTCATTAATGCTATTAGTTTTATAATATTCAGTGCAAAATTCAATTATTGCGTTTTGAAGTGGATAATAGTATTCGGTTGTTAAAGATAGTTCATTATATAAATAAAATTTTTCTCTATTAGTTTTACATTTGATTTGTTCCTTTTTCCACTGTTCTTGCCATTTAGATTCTTCTATATTTAAAATTTCTAAAAATAGATTTTCTTTTGTTTTAAAGTGATAATAAAGATTCCCTTTACTACTTTCTGATAATTTAACAATTTCTCCAGTAGTAGTGGCATTATATCCATTTTTTATAAATAATTCCTTTGCGACACCTAGTATTTTATCTTTCAAGTTCATCACGCCTTTAATGAGTATTAAGTACTATCAATGATAGCACAAAAAATTCAAAGAATAATTGTATAACACAATACAGCCATTTAAATTTCGCAAGATTTTTTGTTGTAATATGTAAAAAAATAGATTACAATCCTTATAGACCGATCGCACGGTCTATAAGGATTGGAGGGAACTTAAATGATTTCATTTTTTACAAAAACTACTGATATGATGACATCAAAAAAAAGATGGACTGCACTAGTAGTATTAGCTGTTAGTTTGTTTGTTGTTACAATGGATATGACAATATTAATTATGGCTTTACCGGAATTAGTAAGAGAGTTAGAGCCTTCTGGTACCCAACAGTTATGGATAGTTGATATATACTCTCTTGTTTTAGCTGGCTTTATAATTCCATTGAGTGCCTTTGCTGATAAATGGGGAAGAAAAAAAGCATTATTAACTGGATTTGCTTTATTTGGCCTCGTTTCATTAGCTATATTTTTCGCAGAAAGTGCAGAGTTCGTAATAGCTATTCGATTTTTACTTGGTATTGCAGGTGCTTTAATAATGCCAACTACTCTTTCAATGATAAGAGTAATTTTTGAAAACCCTAAAGAAAGGGCCACTGCATTAGCTGTATGGTCAATCGCTTCATCGATAGGTGCTGTTTTTGGACCAATTATCGGAGGAGCTTTACTTGAGCAATTTTCATGGCACTCGGCATTTTTAATTAATGTACCGTTTGCGATAATAGCAGTTGTAGCAGGTTTATTTTTATTACCAGAGTCTAAGTTATCAAAAGAAAAGTCTCACTCGTGGGATATTCCTTCTACAATTTTATCAATTGCAGGCATGATTGGACTGGTATGGAGTATCAAAGAATTTTCAAAAGAAGGACTAGCAGATATTATTCCATGGGTTGTAATAGTATTAGCAATTACCATGATAGTGATATTTGTTAAACGTAATTTATCAAGTTCTGATCCAATGTTAGACGTAAGACTTTTTAAAAAGAGATCATTTTCAGCTGGTACAATTGCTGCATTTATGACAATGTTTGCAATGGCATCTGTTTTGTTATTAGCTTCACAATGGTTACAGGTTGTGGAAGAACTTTCTCCTTTTAAAGCTGGCTTATACCTATTACCTATGGCAATAGGAGATATGGTGTTTGCACCAATTGCACCCGGATTAGCGGCGCGATTTGGACCGAAAATAGTGTTACCTTCCGGAATTGGAATTGCAGCCATTGGCATGTTTATTATGTATTTCTTTGGTCATCCATTATCATATTCTACAATGGCTTTAGCATTAATTTTAGTTGGAGCTGGTATGGCTTCACTAGCAGTTGCATCTGCTCTAATAATGTTAGAAACACCTACATCAAAAGCAGGTAATGCAGCTGCTGTTGAAGAGTCTATGTATGACCTTGGAAATGTTTTTGGTGTAGCAGTACTTGGTAGCCTATCTTCTATGCTTTATCGTGTATTTTTAGATATTTCATCTTTTTCATCAAAAGGTATAGTTGGAGATTTAGCTCATGTAGCTGAAGAATCTGTAGTGGGCGCTGTCGAAGTAGCTAAAGCTACGGGGATAAAACAGCTTGCAAACGAGGCTGTAACATCATTTAATGATGCTTTTGTAGCAACTGCTTTAGTAGGTGGGATTATCATGATTATCATTTCAATAGTTGTCTATTTGTTAATTCCCAAATCACTTGATATAACTAAACAAAAATAGTACTAAACATATATTTTTAGATATTGTAGATTAGTTTATTTTTAAAATTAGTAATAGTTAAAAAGGGAGTGGGACAGAAATAATATTTTCTCAAAATTTATTTCGTTGTATTACCCCGGCAAGGATGACTAGGTTTGAAAAAAGCTTGATTCAAGCGCATTTTCAAATCAGTCAGCTTCTGACAAAATGATAAAATAGGCTGAGACATTTTATTTTGTCCCAGCCTATTTCCTATATGACCAGGTAATAATATTGCTTTATAATTATGAAGCAAAAATGGTAAAATAATAACGTTAGATTAGTCTACATTGTTTGTACAGTGAGATTAAGATATAAAAAACGATGATTAAGGAGTTATTTCGAATGATTAATCTTGAAAATAAAACCTTCGTAATTATGGGTATTGCTAATAAACGTAGTATCGGATTTGGCGTTGCAAAGGTATTAGATCAATTAGGGGCTAAACTTGTTTTCACTTATCGTAAAGACCGTAGCCGCAAAGAATTAGAAAAATTATTAGAACAATTAAACCAAGAAGAGCCAAAATTATATCAAATCGATGTTCAAAAAGATGAAGATGTAGTAAATGGTTTTGCTAAAATTGGCGAAGAAGTAGGCAATATTGATGGCGTATATCACTCTATCGCATTTGCAAATATTGAAGACTTACGTGGACGTTTCTCTGAAACATCACGTGAAGGTTTCTTACTTGCGCAAGATATCAGTTCATATTCATTAACAATTGTTGCGCACGAAGCGAAGAAAATAATGCCAAACGGTGGTAGTATTGTTGCAACAACATACCTTGGTGGTGAATTTGCCGTTCAAAACTATAATGTGATGGGTGTAGCTAAAGCAAGTTTAGAAGCTAATGTTAAATATTTAGCTTATGATTTAGGCCCGGACAACATTCGAGTAAATGCTATTTCTGCTGGTCCAATTCGTACGTTAAGTGCTAAAGGTGTTGGTGGTTGCAACACAATCCTTAAAGAAATTGAAGAACGTGCACCATTAAGACGAAATGTGGATCAAGAAGAAGTAGGTAAAACAGCTGCTTACTTATTGAGTGATTTCTCAAGTGGCGTAACTGGTGAGAATATCCATGTAGATAGTGGTTTCCACGCAATAAAATAATAAATTAAATCAATTGAGTCTGGGACATAAACCCTAGAGAAATAGCCAGTAAATGAGTTTTAACAAATTCATTTACTGGCTTCTTTATTTACAATACTCCGTATTGTTGGCTCGCTTTCTTAGGGGACAGCTTCAGCCTGTAGTCTTCAGCTTGTCCTGTTCCCTCAAGAGTCTCGCCAAAATACTTTGTATTTATATGTAATTTTACATTGTAATACTTTAAAAAAATAAAGCACTTTCGTATAATTTAATAAACATCACTAAACTAAATTAACGAGGTGCCTTATGTATAAAAATTATAACATGACTCAACTTACTCTACCAATGGAAACTTCAGTTCTTATCCCCACAAATGATATTTCACGACATGTAAATGATATTGTTGAAACAATTCATGACAATGAATTCGACGAATTCAGACATCACCGTGGTGCAACTTCGTACCATCCTAAAATGATGTTAAAAGTGATTCTATATGCCTACACACAATCTGTATTCTCAGGTCGTAAAATAGAAAAAATGCTTAATGATAGCATCCGAATGATGTGGCTATCACAAAATCAAAAACCTTCTTATAAAACAATTAATCGATTTAGAGTAAATCCAAAAGTAGATGCTTTATTAGAATCTTTATTTATTCAATTTTACAGTCAGTGTGTAAAACAAAATCTTATAGATGATAAAGCTATTTTTATTGATGGTACAAAAATTGAAGCAAATGCCAATCGATATACATTTGTATGGAAAAAGAGTATTCAAAACCATGAATCAAAGATGAATGAGGATTCTAAAGCCCTCTACCATGAATTGGTAACCAATAAAATCATACCGGAAATTAAAAAAGATCATGATAATGAATTAACAAAAGAAGAAATAGATTTGATTGGTAGTCACTTAGATAAAGAAATCGAAGATTTAAACCAACATATCAACAATGAAAAATGTACTAAAACAAGAAAACAAATACGTCTCAAAAGAACTAAAATCAAAAAATACAAAAAGCAAATCAATGATTATTTTGAGCGAAAGTATCGATACGAATTTCAAAAATCTATTTTAAAGGATAGAAATAGTTATTCTAAGACAGATCATGATGCGACATTTATGAGAATGAAAGAAGATCACATGAAAAATGGACAACTTAAGCCAGGGTATAATTTACAAATAGCGACAAATTCCCAATTTGTTTTATCTTATAATGTGTATCAAAATCCAACGGATACTAGAACGATGATTCCATTTTTAAATTCAATTCAAGAGACCTACGGTCATTTACCTGAATATATTGTAGCTGATGCAGGTTATGGTAGTGAATCAAATTATAAGGCAATTATAGATGACTTTAATCGAACGCCACTCATAACATATGGAATGTTTATAAAAGATAAAACTAAAAAATATAAAAGTGACATCTTTAATACTCAAAATTGGAACTATGACGAAATTAATGACGAATTCATTTGTCCGAATAATAAACGGCTAGGTTTTAAAAGATATGCCTATCGTCATGATAAGTATGGTTATAAGCGAGACTTCAAATTATATGAATGTGATGATTGTTCAGAATGTCCTCTGAAAAATCAATGTATGAACTTCAATTCAAAAACAAACAAAAAAATAATGAAGAATTATAACTGGGAATATTTTAAATCCCAAATTAACAAAAAGCTTTCAGAACCAGAAACAAAAAATATCTACAGTCAAAGAAAAATTGATGTGGAACCTGTTTTTGGATTTATGAAGGCTATTTTGGGTTTCACTCGGATGTCTGTCCGAGGACTCAATAAAGTCAAAAGAGAACTTGGTTTTGTATTAATGGCACTTAATATAAGAAAAGTAGTAGCTCAACGAGCTGAAAATAATCAAAAAATTTATAAAAAAGACAATTTCTATATTATTTCAATAGAAATTGTCTTTTTTTCACTTATCCAAGAACTTTATGTCCCGGACTCTTTTTTATTATTAAGTAAAATTATAAAAGACAATTTCTTAAATTAATAATATGATATACCTATATCTAATAATTTATTAGTATTAATAAACCTTGAAAGGATGATTAACTGATGAATAGAGCAGATATTTTTAAAATATTTGATGTAGAACTTAATATAACTATATTTTTAGGAGCACTAGTAGCAACTTTCATCTATTTTATAAGTTACATGAACAATGTAAATGAATTAATTACATTATGCTTAACATTAGCTTTTCCTGCATATTTATTAAAAATTAGCAGATCGTTCGAGGTTATTTTATTAGAGGAAAAAATAAAAAATAGTAAAATCAAAATCTGTGACAAAGATAGAATTGAACGAGAGATACTGGTGAAAAAGAACCTAATAGATGAACTATTGTTTCCTAATAGAGTTATTAAAAAATATACACTGACAATTTTAATTTACAGTATAGGTATTATTATTCTTTTACTACTTTGTAATATGTTAAGTTATGGAATTGGTGAAAATGTCAATTTTATCTGGAGATTACTAGCTTGTTATGTAACGAGTGTCACAGTGATTATAGTTGCCTTGATTATAATGATAATGATATTTGATCTTATAATTGGATTACTATTAAATTTTCAAATATTTTTAAAAAATAAAAAGTATGATGACTTTTTATAATTATTCGATTTATATAATGAAAAATTAAATGATTAAACATAGAAACCTCAAAACAAACCATATTTAATAGAGTTTATGGCGCCTTATACAAATAAAGGCTATGCTGTTAAAGAATTATGTAGCTATCTTCAGATTAATATGGATGATGTTTATACTATTGGCGATAGAAAATTGATTTACCTATGTTTAATACCCTAGATAATTCTTCTGATAATTTAGTTTTTGTTAGAGTTTAACATAACTGATGATTATCAGAAGTCCTGTCATTATAAAAGGTGTATCAAGAGTTTATAAACTCTTGATACACCTTTTACATTCCTTTTTAATTACCAAACAGTCTACTCCAAAAACTTTTTTTAGAATAATTTTCGTTTCTTATATCCTCTTTCTGATCACCATCTGTTTTATCACTTTTTTGTGATTCACTATCTTGTTGTTTATCCTCATGTTTATCTTTACTTTCATCACTGAACTGAGAAACTATTTTTTCTTTTTGATTATCTGAGTCACTATTTATAGAATCCATATTGTCCATTGTTTCTTGAACTTCAATGTCCTGTCTTTTATTAGCAGAATAATTAAGTTGCTTTTCTTCTTCTAACTTAGACTCTAACTTTTGTATTTTTTTGTTACTTTCCAATGCTAATACTTGTTGGTTTTCAAGTAATTTCGACCTTTCTTGTAATTCTTTCCTATAAAATTCTATTGTCGTTTCATGACGTTTTTCTTGTTTTTCAAGTTGCTTATTTAAAGTATCTATTTGCTTTTCAAGTAGTTCAATTATTTGAACATCATATTTAGATTCATTTTTTGTATTATCTATTTTAACTTTTTCTGAGCTTGTGTTAGTACTTTCAAATCCATATTTCTTTTTATTTCGGATTACTCTTTGAATAACCTTTTCTACATCAACATCATTTTTAATGAATGAAGTATTATCCTGTTTTATTGTTTCTATATTCAATCTTTTTATATTATTAAACACAGTCTGTTTACTAACTTCCAATTCTTCACTGATTTGTTTAACACTCTTCATATCTTCAACCCTTTATAAATACTTTATCAACCCTTTATAAGAAAATTCTATCACAAATGCTTTTATAAAGGTATCTTTATAAAAAATAAAAACCCTTTATAAACATTTGATAACAATTCCGTCAAGTGTTTATAAAGGGTTTTTAAGTGAAATTATAATATCTTTTATATGTTCTTTTTTAATGATATAATATTCATAATACGTTTTAGTCCCAACTACTGGTAATAGTTGGGACTTGGTAATAAAACGTTACAATACGTTAGCTATTTAATTTGATATATGTATTATATACAACAATATCTACAGT
>NZ_JBBOVW010000004.1:0-7172 GCF_038006785.1 Staphylococcus sp. FSL W8-0774
TTGTACAAAATTCACTGTTTCCGACTGGGAAGCAATTATGTTTGTTACCATTTCCTTTATGTTTTTTCTTTTTAGATTTAGCAAATGCTTCATGAGAGTTATCATTCATAAAACCAGTTGAAGCACTTGCATACGATAGTGTTGTTACTAATGAAAATGCAATAAGAAGTTTAGATACTTTTTTCATTTCTACCCCTCCAAAATATTAATTTAAAATAAAGATATCACAATTTTAACAAAAATCAAGTGTATAAAAATATAAAATTATTAATTAGTTTTGGAATATATTTTTAATATTCTGTTCATTTTTACAAAGTATACGTATTCTATACAAACTAACTACCTATAATGCATGTTATGGCAACAAAAGGGAACTCAATAATGAGTTCCCTTTTGTTATTTATTATTCTAATTCTATTGTTTTAACCTCAGGCACTTCTGGGATAAAAGCATGCTTAATTTTTATATAAAGTTTCGCAGGTTTATCATTTAGATTCACTTGGTAATATCCGATGCCCTCACTTCCTTGATTATCTGATTGTAATTTAATTGATATTTTTTTAGAGTTTCTTAAAATTTGATAAGTTTTATTATTATCTGTTATATCATGTAATTTTTTTGTATCGTGATTTTTTATATAACTATTGATTTGTTTTTCGCTAGAATAGCAAACCCATTTATCGAAAAATAAAAAGTTTAAAAAAATGTAACAAATTATCAAAAAAGCTATTATAACAAATATATATAATGTTCTTTTCATGAATTAACGCCTCTTCTTTAAAAAATTTTTTATTATTTATGATAACGTAAAAATGAAAGCTTTTTCTACATAATATAATTATTTTTAAGGAGATGTAAAAATTGAAAAAATTCACAAAAATATTTTTAGCAAGTATTTTAATAACTAGTACAGGGATAGGATCGTTACAATCAAATACTAGTAAGGCAGAAGAAAATACGGCTCCTCAAAATGTTAAATTAGTTGGTACTTATGATGTATCTCAAGTTGATTCAAAAACAATGAAACAATTTAAAGATATTGAGAAAGAAGATAGTAACTTTCATGTTATTAAGAAAGATAATAAAGTTACTATAGAAGATACATTACCAAACCCAGATAAGAAAAATAATACTGCTAATAGAAGTAATGAAAGTGGAACTAAAGTGATTAATTTCTCTGATTTTGTTGGCAGTATGGATGGTAAAGATGATGGAAAAATACCAGAAGGTACTTCACTTTATAGCAAATCATATAAAGGTCAAAAAGATGGACAAAAAGTAAAAAAAGGAACTCACGTTCATTGTAATAGATTTAATGGAACTAAATCGGATCATAGATATTGGTCTAAAAAACATCCTAAAGCATATGCAGATTTTTATAAGAGTGACTGCTGGTACCATGCTAAAGCTTATAAATGTTCTTCTATAGGAAAAATGACTAAGTGCGATGGATTAAATGTGAAGAAAAAAGGTGTTAAAGATTGTTCATCATGGAAAGGAAAACCAAATCATAAAAACTGGCCTAAGACAGCATGGTATAGAAATTAATTATGAATCAACTATACATTTTAACTACCTATAATACACCATTATGTTAACTAACATATTAGGGACAAACGCCGTCATTTCAGCGTTTGTCCCTTTGTGTTTGGATTATCGATTATTCATCTTTTATACAGTCCCTCAACCACACGTTTTCATGCATTTTCATTAAATGAAATTTTGTATCTTTATTCAGTTATCAATCTTCTATTTTTTAGACGCGCATGATATACTTGTATACTTATTTAATAGTAAACAAATATACAAGTATACGAGTTAATTATTAAACTTGTTTACTTGTGATCGTACAACGTATTTAGCTGTTGCATACATGATGCGCGCATATCGTATGCATGTATATTGTATGCATGCATACAATATCTATTTATAATGTGGCTCTTTCGTCTTTGTCTTTCGATATATATAATAGATGTTGCACTTCCTGTGCATGAAAGGAGGTGTGATGTACAAATGAACATTGCATTTTTCGTCGTAACTATTATCATTTGTCCTGTCATAACAGGTATCATAGCCAATTATTTGTATGATCAATTCAAATGATAAAAAGAAAACCCCCACAGCCGTCCAAAGCTTTGTGGGGGTTTTTGATGTACAAACGACATCGCACTTTTCGTTACACATATAATATCATGATATTACACACTCTTCAATTAATGCTTTCGCTTTATAAAATTTTTCTATTCTTCCCAATCGACTTTAAGTTGTTTTAAAAAGGCTTCTCGTTCTTTCTCTAATTGTGGGTCATACTCAGTTTGTGTTTGTTTTTCATATGTGCGTTCTTCTAACCATTTCGGCGTTTTTTCACGACTGATATATTGTCGTGACTTACCTATATTCGCCTTTTGTGATTGTCGTTTATTGTGAATGCGTTTCTCAGCGTCAAATGTAAACTCTAGCCATTCAATTTTACGTCCTTTTTTCGCTTTTATTTTATTGATATTAAGGTTATTAAAAATAAAGCCTAATTCTTTAATGATAGGGGTTAATACTTTTTGATTAATATTTGTCATACGGTAACTATTAGGAATATCTAGCCGTTCTCTAAAATCATCAATTTTAATTTTTACATACCCAGTATGTTTATACTGCTTAAGTATTCTGAACATATGCTTAGAATATGTAGATTTAAGGTGTGTCATTTCTCGAAGTTCAAATTTAGTGAAGTTATTAGTTAATGAATTAATAATATGTTCTAAATCTGGATTAACACCAATAGCCACATACTCTTTATCTTTGTAAATTTCTACTTTAGTAAAAAGAATAAATTTTCTAATAACATTCTCAGTTTCTTCTCTATATGTTAAAGAGAAGATTTTATCATAGAATTTTTCTAAATCTTGAATAAAAAGCTTTTTATCATGACTATAGTAATTACTTAATTCTTTTAATTCTTCAAATGGTACATTAACAGTCAAATTGCCTTTATCTTTTAATTTATTACACAAAGTAAAAAATAAATTAACTTCGGTATTATTAAATTTTCTCAATGGAACTAAATTCATATCATTTTTATATACTACTGTTTCTCCACTCAACTAACTCTACTCCAATCTAATAGAAACTTTTATACAATAAAGATTCCTATTAACTTTAATTTTAAATACTTATAATCGCTATATTATAAACAATAATAACATATAGAAACCTAATATTAAAATAGTTTCTTTAGTTTAATGATTGGTTGCCTTTAGTTTAATGATTGGTTGCCTTTAGTTTAATGATTGGTTGCCTTTAGTTTAATGATTGGTTGCCTTTAACACTTCAAATCCTTTGTCGCTCTAAGGATAAAATGGCATTTAAAAAGGTTTTAAAAAGATTTATAAAAAGATATTAAAAAGTTCGGGGCATTTCCCCTCACAAATTCAAAAGACAAAAAGGAAACCAACCACATTTGTGGTTGGTTTTTATTATTTATAAAACACTCAGTGGTATAACTTTAATGCATTATTCCAATTGCTTTATTGACATTGAGCCTCTGAACCCTTAATAAACCCGAAAACTGTCGACTCGTCGGATTAATAGCTCACGCTATCCCGACATTCGTCGAAACAGTTTAATTAAGGGTTCTTCTCAATGCACAATAAATTTTCTCGGCATAATAGCGATAACCTATTTTAAATTCTGAGCCTCATATAGACTTTTTATTATAAAGTTAAGGTTTTTATATAGATATTAACGTTAAATACGCTCATACGCGCTTAAAATGACATATATAAGCAATCCAAATAAGGCATAAGGTACAAGATAGAACACAACGATTAAATAACGCCATGCTGAATGCCCTGTTTTTAATACATAATTAATCCATTCATAAAAGTGATGAACACCTAACAAATCGCCTAACGGACTTAATACTAAAAATGCGACCATGACTAAAGCAACGATGAAAAACATGGATGTAATGCCTTTAGTTAAACGATTAAACGCTTGATCATATTGTTTGATTGAAGTTTCATTCCTTTTGATACGTTCATCAATCGCTTTCTTATAGTCGCTATTCGCTTTTTGAAGTTCTGTTTGATTGTTTTTCATTTCTTTAACTACGCTTTGTGTTTCTGTTTTAACATCATTGAGTTCTTTTTGTATGGCTTGTTCGAAATCTTGTTTTAAATTATCGGTATCAATCCGTTGTACATAGTGTCTTGCTGCAGACATAAAACGTTTTTCATTGGTTTCCGTCGCTTGATTAAAGTTCGAAGCCGTGGTCTCGATCGTTGTCAATAATTGTTCGTGACGCTTGTTTCTCTCGTTCTCTCTCTTCTCGATCTCTTCGAGCCTTTTCATCAGCAAGTCTTGCTGATTCTGCAACCTGTCGGCGACGCTCAAGCTCATTTGTGTCTTGGGCGAATTGGTCCCAATCTGATTGAGTGACGCCTGTATCTCGTTCAGTTGATTCATCACGGTTTGAAGTTGGTCGTTTTGGCTGGAAGTCGGTGTCTGCGTCTCGTTCTTGTTGTTGTCGTCGTTGAATTTGTCTTTCAAAGCCATCTTCGATACCTCCTTTATTGTAATATTCTCCTAATCGACGTCCACGCACCTTTTTATCTTCAGCTCGGTGTCGATACGTAATGCTTTTAGGCGTGACACGTTCAATTTCAATGCCATGTTGGTTTAAATGGTCTTTGAATTCGTCCATATTCGTGGCTTGTGATTGGTCTATCGCCTCTCTGATTTCATCTTTCCATGAATATTGGGCTGTTGATTTCGTATTAGGGTCAGCGATTGCTTTTTCCGTTTGTGTATAACGTAGTCGTGCTGTGTTCTTTTCTGGCACACTTAAACCATGTTCCAGACAGACTTCGTCATTGAAATCTCTTAAATCACGTAAAGTTTGTTTATTGTTGTTAAATTTTTTGCCTGTCTCAAGATCAATCGCATTAATCACAATATGATTATGTACATGATCCGTATCGTTATGTGTATAGACAGCGATTTGATGATTGGGGGCCATTTTCTCAGCAAGTTCTAAACCTAACTGATTACATTGTTTAGGCGTGACTTCATCAGGTTTGAAGGATTGGATAATCACATGACCTTGATTACCGTCCGTTTTACCATATAACTCACGAGTGGCTTTGAAACTCGATTTGGCATAATCTACATCACAATTTAAGCCACTTTTCTCAACGGCTCGTTTCTCAGCGTAATTAATGGCACGTGACGTTGATTTGGTTGCACTTATTTTAGTTGTTGCCATATTTCATCAAGCCTTTCACGTAATTCGCGGATATTATGTTCTAATGCCTCATAATTGGGTGCGTCATATTGATGTTGATTACAATATTTGGTAATCTGATTGGCATTTGAACCTAATTTCCCCAAATCTTTGGCTATCGATTGTCGCGTTATTTTATCTAATTTAGGTGCGACTAATCGAGATCCCTGTGCCTTTTTCTTAACGAAAGAAGGCACACTCATATTTAAAGTTTCAGCTGACTGTTTCAACTTTAAATATTCGGATTCGCTCACACGAAAACTGATTTGTTTCGGCTCCTTACGGTTGGGTTTATGATTTCGCCCAACAGTTTCGTCGCTAGCCACAAATGTTTTTTGTTCGCTCATCAATCCCACCACGCTTTCTTCGAAAGATAACTCCTTAAATTAATTTTACTTTATAGGATAAAGCAAAATTAATCAAGTCGTTATGTGGTTTGGCAAGCATTGGCTTTGCTAGCCAATAACGTGGCAGACGCGCCAGCTTGTTGGGGATATTCCCCAAGCCCCTTATGATTTTTTTTAGCGAAAAAATAGTGGCTAACATGTTAGCCACTCATAGTTTGAAAAATTCAAAATAATTATTATAGGAACCAAAAATATAGTTACTATAATTATTAAACCCAAATAAAAAATACAATTAAAAAAGAAATGATAATAAGGTCAAAAATGATGTTCTTTATATTCCAAGTTAAAAAATCAGGGACACTATTAATAATTAACCCTGCTATCAATAAAACCTCACTAGCAAAGTGTATGTACTTTAAAAAAGAAAGATCAGATAAAGGAGTGCTTTTCATAAGCGAAAAAATAACAATACAAATAAATGCTGTTCCCATAACAACATTGCCTATCTTATAATATTTTTCATAGTCTTCAGTTTCTCTTAAAAGCATTTAATCTCTCCTAAGCCAAAATCCAATTTGTTTTAACTTTAAATTTTTTTGAAGTATATACCAAAGTCTTATCTTTGAGTGCTTTTTTATCCTGTTTATAAAAAATCTGCAAATTGTTCGCGATATTTAACATGTAAAAGAGAGCCCAACACAAAAGTAATTAAAAGGAAAGCAAGATTATATAAAGATAGTTTCCAATGTGTTATAAAAAACCAATTTTGATATAGAATTGCCGCTCTATAACTTTCAGCTATAAAATAGATAGGATTAAATTGTATAACCTTTAAAACTAAAGTATTTGTCGGTAAATATAAGATTGAAGATATAAAAAATATTATTCTCATAAGAGCTTGCATAAGCATTTGGACATCTCTAATAATTACAGCTAATGTTGAAGTTAATAGTGTTATTGTCATTGTCAGTAACAAAGTGTAAGGGATAAAAATTAATAATTGTAATGTATATATAGTAGGGTAGTATCCATTTAAAGCACATATAAGCATAATTAAAATAAGTAATAGTATATGAGTGTAAAATTTACTCAAGACGATATAACTAGATAATATAGATAATGGGAAATTCATTTTAGCTACTTGCTTATATTTGCTAGTAACTGCTTTTGTACCATTTAAAATACCTTGATTCACAAAAAACCACATACTTATTCCTACAATTAACCAAAAAATAAAAGGTATATTCTCAACAGTTCTATTATTTCTGAAACCTAAACCAAAAATAAACCAATACATAAAAATTTGTATTGAAGGATTAATTAACTCCCATGCTGTTCCCAAATAATTATTTTTGTTAGAAATTTTCATTTCAAATTGTGCTAATCTTTTCATTAAATATAAATTATTAAAATGTTCTTTTAATATAAATAAAGATGATTTCATAACATTAAGTTACCTTTCTAAGATTATTAATATTATAAATGAAACCTAAAAAAAAGGTAAAGCAATTGTTTATTGCTTTACCTTTTCTATTTTAATTATGGAG
>NZ_JBBOVW010000005.1:0-6561 GCF_038006785.1 Staphylococcus sp. FSL W8-0774
CTTCAAGTTGTTTTTGGAATTGAACAATTGTAATTTCTTGATTTTCTTTAGTTGGCATTTTTCTTTGTGCTTCTTGTAGATGTTGTATTTGTTCATCTGAATAACCTTTCATATTTTGAAATAGTTTATAATAGTTATCATACCAATTATCAAGTTTTGTAACTAATTGTTTACTAGTTGTATCATTACGATATAATGCTTGATAATATAAATAGTTACGATGTATAAACCCTATATTTTGCTTTTGATCTACAAGTAATATACCCCCATTAACACGAATATTTTTCTTATCATATATATAATTACCTACTTTGAAGTCTTCTTTATTAGGTTTAGCATGAATACCAGCTGCAGCACATTTAAATTCATATTCACCATCTTTCTTTTTACTAGATAATGCACCATATGTCTTACATTTAATATATAAAGCGTCTTTTTCATACTCTTCAATTTTAAATGCACCTAATTTAGTATCATGTATTTCAATTTCGTCATATTCACCATGACCAATTAAATGTAAGCTGTCTGTGTCACAATAGACAAAGTTTTCAACACCTATTTTATTAATCATTTTAGTTAAATAACAACGGCCATATGCTGTTATAAATGCAGCGGCTGTTACATTTGCTTGTACTCGAATTGGTTGTTGTTTATCTTCTAATAATATTTTTTCAACAATGCCTTCATTACTTAAATCATATTTATATTGATCATATTCAGTATCAAAGTTACCTAATTTACCATATACAGCATTTAACATCATTTTTGCATAGTTTCTAACTAGTTCACTATTTGCATTACGTTTAACTTTCATCCAGAAATCAACATGTTTGTGCATTTTATTTTCTAATTCATAATCACGTTCATATTCTTTAACATTTCTAATTTCATACTGATGTATATTGTATGCTTGTTTCATCAATTGAACTTCAGCACTTGTTAAATATATATCTTCAAAATTACTGTAATTCAAATAATATTCAGCTTGGCTAATTGCACCAAATTTAGTATTTACATGATTAACATCATTACTAATACCATCTTCAGTTGTTTCATTTGTTCTATATTTTATAAATGGTACCCAATCTTCTTTAATTGTCATTTCTAAATTTTTGAATCTAATAATATACAATTTATCTGAATCTAAATCATTAATATCTCTAATTTTAACAAATTTACCTTCAGTTTTAGGTAATTTCATTGTACGTAATATCCATGGATACATACTGTTTATATCATATACTGTTACTAAAGGTAATCGTATACCTTGATAAATTGGATTAACAAAATTAAATCCACCTTTAAATGCATGTTTACCATATTTATTATTTTGAATTGCTTGATCTTTCATTATGATTTGATTAAATTTTTTAGTCGCTTTATCATATTCTTCTTTATTAATTTCACCTTTTTTATATTTGTTTTTATAGTTAATTAAAGCAATCATTTTACCTATATCATCTTTAATACCTGTTAATTTAATAGGTGATTTAATACTTTTACCTTCATCATCTTTTAACCAATTCATATTACTAAATTGTTTTTTATTTTTATCCGATTTAGGTAAATCATTTTGTATTGCTTTATATTCTTCTTTACTAATTTCAACATATTTAGGTTTTAATTCATTATTTTCATTAATCGTCCAATCATCTAATTTATGATAGACATCTTTATTTCTAACTTTCTTAATTGGTTTTGCTTTTAAATGATTAGTAAATGGTACAATATTTTCATTACGTCTGTATGGTATTAAATCTCTTAAATCTAAATCTTTACCATCAAATTCTTTATCATATTGTTGTTTATACCATTCTTCAAAACCATCATAATCTAAATCTAATGCTTGTTGCGCTAAATTAGATTGTGTATATATGTTATGATCAACACATTCTGCAATCATATATTTCTTAACTACATACTTAAGTGTTTCAACGTCTATTTTTATATACCAATCATCATAAGCAATTTGTTCAGTTGTACGTTTTGCCAATTCTTCTTCAGTATATAAAGGTGTAATACCTTTGATTTCATTTTTTCCAGTATCTTCTGCAATTGCCTTACTCATACTATCAATACTAGATTTAATCATATCTACAGTATCATAGAAGTTAAACACTTTATTATTTTTAAATATTGTAAATCTGTCTAATTCACCAACAATTTTTTTGTTAGCTGTACTATATGATTTATCATGTACATATTCATAATCATTTTTTAAAGCCCAATCCCATATAAAGGCACCGTCAAAACCACCTAAATTATGAAAGAATATATTTGCGCCACCTTGTGCACCATACGTCATTACTTTATACATAAATTCATCTATATTATTAGCATATACAATGTGATCGTCTTTATCTAAATTGCTAAATGCTGCTTGCCATACTCTAGTTGAGTAATTGGCTTTTATTTCTTCAATTGTCATATCTTTAGTATCATGCACAACTGTTGTTTCAAAGTCTGCAATTAATACTGGTACTTTTTTACTCATTTATTAATCCTCCTAATCTCTTTGAATTAAATATGCTTTAAATGCTTCATATACTTCTTTTTCTGCACTTTCACCATCTTGTATGGCATCTTTAAATTGTCCTGTCATCTTACTTACACTACGTCCTCTATTTTCGACCATACATCTATCAAGTAAATGTAAGTATTCAACAGAACTTGAATCTAATTTAAGCCCTTTTTCAGTTAAATAAGCACCTTTAAATTTACTACCTGTATTTTCGAACCATTCTTGTAAAAACTCATTAAATTCATCTAATTCATCCCAAATAATAAGCTGCATTGCAATTTCATTTATTTTACCTGTCTGTAATTCAAATAGTCCTTTAGCTTTACCTTTTAAATTACTGACTTCTTCATTAAAGTAATCAATAAATTCTTTACATGCTTTTAAATCAGGAATACCTTCTAATAATTCAACTGATTCTTCTGAATAACCCATTGTAATCAATTCATTATAATAATTAGTTACTTCTTCATTAAACATTGTAGGTTCAGATATATTATCCGAATTTAATTCATCTGGAATGTTTAAATTTATTTCTGGTGGTTCTTCAGGTGGTTGTGGTACTTTTTTATATCTTAATTTAGGTATTTCAATTTCAATTGTATTATTTAGTGTTGATAACTCATTAACATCGTCTATGTGTACTTTTAACTCATTTTGATGTATAATTAAGCTATCAAAAGATTTATCAATATCATTTAAATCATTTAATTTCATATCATATTTAAGATCATCAGTATTAATAAATATATTAGAAACAGGCATATCTAATGTATTTATAGTACTGATGTTCTTTTTCATTTCATCATCATTATTAATATTTACATTCATTAAAGCGTTTTGTTTTAATAAATTTGAAATGAAAATCGTATGACTAAAATCATTATTAAAGTTACTCGTTAAATAATCTAAAGATAAACTAATATTTAATGGTCTATATTTTAAGTTATTATATTTATTTCTTCTTTTACCTTTAAATGTATGACCTAAATTACTATTAATATTAAAATTATAATGTCTTTTGCTTAATGTACTTATTCTACTTAAATTTTTACTATTACTGTTGCTGTTACTAATTACCAAATCAATATTTGAATTTAATTTATTAATGCTACTAATATTGTTTAATAAATTAAATGTAGGTATATCTTCAACTTTAGGTAAGTCATCATATTCAATACGATCGTTGTTTAAAAAATTAAAAGTTTCAAATAATGGTTTATAATCTAAATCATTTATTATATTTCTAAGTTGCTTAATTAAATCTTTATTATTGGCCATAGGCTCTCAATTCTTTTAATATAGATTCAATTTCTTCATATTTATTTGAAACAGTACCTAAGTCTTTTAATTCATTATTAACCTGATTTAAAACAACAGCACCACTTTGAGAATTACTAATACGATCATTAGATAATATATTTGATCTAACAGTCTCTAATTTTGTTTTAACAGTCGTATAATTATTATTATCAACAATCTCCATATTGTTTAAATTTTTAATTTCTTCATTTGTATTATCTACTAAGTTATATTCTTCTTTCAGTTCATTTAATTTTGTTGTATAAATTTTACCTTTTCCATCTGGTAACTTGTTTAATGTATTAATAACATCATCTATGTTTTCAGGTGTTATAGTTAAATTAATTCTTTCACTATTTGTATTACTCATTTAACATCGCGCTCCTTTTATTATTGAAATTTTCAAATTCTTCAACTAATGCATTATGTTCATAAGATAATTCTAAATACATATCTTCTAATAAAACTTGATCTCTTTCTAATTGTTTAATTGACGTATAATGTTCTTCAATTGCATCATTATCAATTGACTTCAATCTAATTTTATTATATTCAGCTTTCTTAGCATTATAATCTTTTGCTTTTTTAGCAATCCTTTCTTCTTCTTCAAATAAAGTATTTATTTTACTAATTAAAGACATACTTTGTCACTTCCCTATATTCATTTATAAATTGATTAACATCTTTATCAAATAAAGTAGCTAGTTCTTCTAATTCGTTATAACTTAATATATCTAACAAATTGGATCTTTCTAATTCAATAACTCTATATCTATTGGTATCTAATAATTCAGCTAATTCTACTTGCGTTAATTTACGGCTTTTTCTCAAATCACGTAAATATCCCATTAATTATCAACTCCATATATTTAATAATTTAATTATACAACTTATTGTTGGTTTTGTACATCTAAAGTTGTTAAAAGTCAACATATATTCGGTTTTATCAACAGTAAAATCGAAAGGAATATTTTATTTGAATTATTTCTTCTAAACCCCTTTACTTAAATTTTAAAATTGTTATATGCTTAATAAAATATTTATATTCTAGGAGATGCACAAAAGATGAAAATTGTTAAAATTAGTAGTTTAATATTAGCTGGTGGAATTGTTTTAGCAGCATGTGGTAATGATGACGATAAGTCTGATAGTAAGAATGATAATAAAGGGGTTTCTGATTCTGTTTACAAGAAACTTGATTACAACAAGTACTATTCTAAAAATGATATTGATGATAAAGTAAATGGTGAATATTTTGTTGATACTAATAAAGCAATTGATATTGAAAAGAAAATTGTTAAAAATACAAAAGGTGCTACATATCTAGGTAAATCTAAAGACCTCTTTCCTGATAGTGTTCATTCAGGTGGCAAAGTACCTAAATATATTTTAGATTTAAAAGGTAATCATTTAGAAAATGATGCAATTGATTTTAAAATCAATAAAATAAATACCTATAATATAGATGATTTATTATCTACACATAAATTTGGTACCAAACAAATGGATGGTAGTGTTTCTATTGGTGATCCTAGTAGTTCAGATTCCATAGCTACAGAGGATAAAAAAGGTGGTGTGATAGAAGTTGATTTTGAATATACTAATAAAGATAGTGAAGATATGAATTTAGGTGAATTAGTAAAAGTGTATGCTAATGAAACTAATGGTGAAATACTCAATGTTAATGGTGAAATTGACGGTAAAAAAATAGACACTTCAGATTCTGATGCATCAACAGAATTAAATATGAATCAAGTCGGACGAAATCAAACGTTCAAAGGAAAAATAGCTTACGTTATAACTCAAGAAGATATTAATAAACCTAAAATTTTAAAAGGTACTTTTAAAATTACTGAACCTTTAAATGATGGTGAATATTCATTTAAAAAGGAAATTAAATAATGGCTCCATTTGAAGATCCCAAAAGACCAGAAGATAGAAATTATGATGAAGGTAGATTTGTAGGCTGGAAATTAATTAAAGGTGTATGGCGACCTATATATGAAGAAACACCAGCTGGATGTTTCTTTGGTGCTTTAGGAACATTCATAGTTTTAATGATAGGTGTTATATTAATGGCAAAATCTGGTGACGTTGAGGCTAATACAACATTACATAACTTCGCAGGTTTATTTATAGATTTTGTAATTAAACCTTTGCGTATAATACTCATACCAATATATTTAATAATATCTGTCATTATATGTATGTATGGATTTTTAATCAGTTCAGAAATATTTTCAACTATTCATAAAACAATTTTTACAAGAAAATATGAAACAATACCAAGATTCCGAAATATACCAGACCTACTCGCATATGCATTTGTTGGACTTTTAATATATTTACTAGTCAAATTCGCTTTATTTACACAATTAATTGTTTGGTAATTTGATTATAGATATAAACATGTTATAATATAATTAACAAAGGTATCAAATTCTATACACCAACACCCTTACTATTCGCACTAGTAAGGGTGTTTTTAGTGTTGGCCACAGTCGCCTATTATATATAATTATTTATCATTACGATGCCGTAGCCATTCTGTAAACAACGCAATGATACAACCACTAATAACAGTGATTGTAAACTGTACAAAGGTATCAAACATTCTATACACCACCTCTCTACGTCAAATTGACGCCAAAGAGTTAGGCGACACAAAACATTATAACACCAGTTTATATCTAATAAAATAACATCAATGATTTACAAAAAATAAATAAAAACATATAATA
>NZ_JBBOVW010000006.1:0-4368 GCF_038006785.1 Staphylococcus sp. FSL W8-0774
CTAAGCTTTCTGTGTATCAAATAAAAAAAGATTCAATCACATCTATATTTTCTGTGATTGAATCTTTTTTAGTTCCTGCTTATTTAGCAGTACAATTAACCCCATCATTATTATTAGGGCAACTATGTTTTAAATGAAGCTTGTTACCTAGTTTTATTCCTATTCCCCAAGGATTAGGTAAATTCATACTAACAACCTCCTTTAAATATAGTGATAATTTACACTTATATCTTTACATATTTCTATAAATTTTGCAATTAAAAGCAAAATAGTTATATATATCTATTTTAATATATATGGAAGAGGCGAAGTTATAATATGTCCAACTATTAACCATACAAACGGAAGAGAAATTAAAACAGTAAAATATAATCCTTTATACTCTTCAGTATTATGATTTTTTTTACTAATAAAATAAAAAAATGTTGTTACAATCATAGAGATAGTAAACAGTATTGTTAAAAACAATAAAAATCCATTCATTGTCGTTGTCTTTTCTCCAAGTAAAAAGAAATCTTTAAATACAACCGAAAGCATATCAATTGCAAATAAAACAACACTAATTGTAAAAAACTTCTTAAACATAAATTACACCTCCTATACCTGATTTGTTTATTTAAAAATTGTTTAGAGCCATTAATAACATAATTTACCTTATCTTTATATTTTATTGCATTATTCCAATTCCTCTATTTGTCGACGATTCTGCGCTCCTTAATAATCCTAAAACTGTCCATCGGTCGATTTGATAGCTGACGCTATCCGACCGCTGGCGCTTTTAGTCTAATTAAGGGCTCTCATCGACAAATAGATTTTCTCGGCATAATAGCGTGCTTATCCTTAGAAAAAGACTTCGAATTTTTTTCTAATCCATTCATAAAGATAAATAAAACCACCTATCGCAACAATATAAGGTAATCCATAAGCAATATACCAAATAAATGTCATAAAACCCTCAGACGCTTTAATTTTGCTTGCTATTGCTTTTTGTAATATATCTATGTGTATAAAGTCCATAAAGTCACTGCCAATAGTCATTACTAACGCAAATAGCATAAATACTAATAACATTGCTCCAAATCCACGATACATGAGTTTAATTCTTTTTTGATACTCTTCATGTGATGATCGCACTTCTTGTAGCATTCGTTCGTTTTCATCACGCACCTTATAAATATCTCTGCCTATAATATTGGCTAACTCATCTGTATCGACTTTATCTAATTTCTCTTTGAGTATATTTATAAAAGCATTATGTGTCTTTACGCCATTATCTCGAAAATCCTTCGTCGCCCCTTTCAATTTCGATGTGATTTCCTTTTGGTCTTTCTCTCGTGCGTTCTGATTCTCTTGAATCTCTGTTAGATACTTGATGATGAGCTTGTTTTGTTTTTTCAATTCTTCGATTTCTTGTCTTTCTAAGTTGCTCTGCGTTGTGTTCGACTGCGTCCCAATCGACTTCGAATTGGTCTGTGTACTCTGCGACTGGGTCTCGCTCTGATTCTTTTTCTTCTCTCTCTCGTCTTTCAAACTCATATTCTAACGCCCCCTTATCGTAATCTTGTCCAAGGGTTTTGCCACGTACCCATTTATTTACGTTTTCCGGCTTATATGAGACGTTTTTGCCCCTTACCTTAAATTCTATACCTGATTCCTTTAAATACTCTGAAAAGCTCTTAAAATCGCTTGTATGTTCTTTCGCATGTTCTATTTTTTCTCTCAAATCATCTTTCCAAGAATATTGGTCTTTCTCTATCAATGATTTTTCGGCTTGTGTGTATCTCAATTTCGCCGTATCTCGTTCTGGCACACTCAAACCATGTTCTCGACAAATATCGTCATTGGCTTGTTTAACCAAATCTCTTTGTTGTTTATTACTTTGATATTTGCGTCCTGTTTCAAGGTCAATTGAATTAATTACAATATGATTGTGTACATGCTCTTTATCTGTATGCGTATAGATTGCCACTTGATGATTAGGTGCAATCTTTTCGGCTAGTTCTAAGCCAAGTTGATTACATTGTTCTGGTGTTACTTCGCCAGGCTTGAATGACTGTATAACTGTATGAGCTTGAATACCGTTTTCTTTGCCATATAACGCCCTCGTTTGCTTAAACGATGATTTCGCATAATCTATATCACAATTTAAGCCACTCTTTTCTTCTGCTCGCTTTTCTGCGTAATTGATTGCTCGACTTGCCGATTTGGTATTACCTAATTTAGTTGTTGCCATATCTCATCAAGCCTTTCACGTAACTCACTGATATTACGTTCTAACGCTGGATAGTTAGGTGCGTCATATTGATGTTGATTACAATATTTAGCAATCTGATTGGCATTTGCACCTAACTTACTTAAATCTTTGGCTATCGATTGTCGCGTTTCTTTATCAAATTTAGGTGCGACCAATCGACTACCCTGTGCCTTTTTCTTAACGAAATTAGGCACACTCATATTTAAAGTATCGGCAGATTGCCTTAACTTTAAATATTCAGATTCGCTCACACGAAAACTAATTTGTTTCGGCTCCTTACGGTTGGGTTTTTTGTTTCGCCCAACAGTTTCGTCGCTAGCCACAAAGTTATTTTGTTCGCTCATCAAATCCCACCACGCTTTCTTCGAAAGAAATTACTTGATAAAATCTAGCTTACAGGGTAAGCCAGATTTTATCAAGTAATTATGTGGTTTGGCAAGCGTCGTATTTTATAGCCACTTCGTTCTAAAAATACCGGCTTGATGGGGATATCCCCATACCCCTTATGTTTTTGCTAATGCAAAAAATGAGTGGCTTAAATGCTAGCCACTCATAGTTAAAAACCGTTAAACCCAAGCGACCAAAAATGGTGGTCGCACATTCGTTTTTAAATTTTATGATCACTTCGTGTATAAAATTTAATGTACTCAAATTCAAAGTATAAATAATATAAAAATCAAAATTAGGATAATTACAATATCCCAAAATATACCTTTACCATCTTTTTCTAAAAAGTCTGGAATACTACCAATAATTAATCCAATTATAAATATAATTTTAACAAAGGTATTTATATAATCTAAAAACGTCCAATCAAACATCGAATTCAAAATGAATAGTAATATCCATGCAATTACCGCACAATTCATTATATTACTAGCAATTTTTTTATATATTGCGTGTTCATAATTTCTTTCTGAAAAAAGCATAACAACCACTCCAAATTATTTTAAATTCTAAAATCATTTTGCCAAAAAGTAATTTGTTTCTGTAATTGTTTTTCATTTTCTCTTAAAGTCGATTTCATTAATTCAGTTAAATCAACTGGCGATATTTCTTTAATTAAGTTTTTATATTTATATTTAGCATGTCGTTCAAGTTTTCCCCATGTATCTTCTTCATGAATTAACATATAAACCATTGCTTGCTCTTTTATTTTTTCTAGTACAGTCCAATTAGGTTTTAATATATGCAAATCATCAAAACAGCTATTCCACATATCAACCATATTTCTTTTAAGCTCAATTTCTACACGCCATAAGTGTTCTGAATTAATTTCAATATCGGCATTATCTTTGCGTTCTTGCTTTTTATTATAAATTCGAATGAATCTATCACTATCACGTACACCAAAATATTTTGTTTCTGGTTTACCATTACGCCCATAAAATATAGTTTTCTTAACTGCTTTATCAGTCATTGTGTAATAATCGCTTAAATCTTCTTCAAAATCGAAAGCCAAATCTAATCTTGTAAATCCATCATCTTCCATGTAGCTAATTACATTGCGTTTTAACCAAAGCATTTCATCATACGTTAATTTATTAGGATTAAATTCAACACGCATATTACGTCTATCCCAACTATCTGCTCTCACTTTGTCATATTCGATATATACTTTTTCTTGAAGTGCTTTAGCTTTGAATTTGGTTTGTAGAATATCCCAAAGTCTAAATCGAGGCTCAACACTCATAAATTTTGATAATTGTTCTGCATTATCTTTATTAAGATTTCCAACAATTGTCATAGCGTCAAAACTTAAATTTGGTTGAGGGGTGGTAAAAAAATTACCACTTAACCGGCTATTAGAGTAGCCGGTTTTAGAAAAATTGTCTAAATCCCTATTTTGTAAGTAATTTGAATGATTTTCTTCAGTCATAAAAAATCGACTCCTTAATTTGTTTTAAGAAGTCGTCCACCCAAACGTCAAATGTAAATGTTGAAGTATAATCAAATATCGTTTAATATCAAAATATACAAAAACATAAAAACATCGACTGTTTTATATTTTGGCTAGTCGTTCACGTAAACTTTGGTCGGTTTGGGGTGGACGACTTCTTTTTTTTTTATTTTGTTATTAATATAACACTAACAAAAAGCTTGGTCTATTATGG
>NZ_JBBOVW010000007.1:0-1448 GCF_038006785.1 Staphylococcus sp. FSL W8-0774
AAAAATACCTCTTACTCGAATTTGGGAACTTTGAGCAAGAGGCAAATGAAAAGCAATAAAATGCTTTATCAGATTATTATTCTTTCAAGGACTAGTATAACATAAAATCGTCTGCAAAATAGACGAAAAACCTGCACGCTTAATGCAGATCAAAAGCTTAACGCAAATGAAATAGATTGACCTCCCGATAACACCATGTGGTTAACGGGAGGTCAATCTATGAAATGCGATTAAGCTTTTTTCTAATTTGCATAAGCGTGCAGGTTTAAAACGCATAAAAAGTATAATGAAAAAAAGCATCATTATACTAACATTATCCCCTCATTATATCGCTATTATACTCACATTATAATGACCCACCTTAATCTCGCTTTATTCCAATTTCCATTTTGAGCAGAAACTTTACTCATATGATTTGGATTGGTTGTTAAGTTGGAATTAATCCAACTTAAAACCGGCACCAATCGCCACTGAAGTGGCTATCATATTCGCCTTTCTTTCTCAAAATGTTTTCTCGGCATAAATGCTTGTTTAAGGTTTGGCAAGCACTGGCTTTGCTAGCCACTCAATCGCTATCGCTCATTCGTGACTGCTCGCCTGCTTGTTGGGGGCAAGCCCCCAAAGCCCCCTACAAAATGCTAGCCATATATCAAAAAATAAACGTAAGCATAAACGCATTCACTTCTTTTCTATATAAATATGAACGAAGTGAATAAGCGTCGGAATAGCAGCAAAAAGTTTCCTTTTTGCTGTTGGAGCATGGGGGTTCAGGGGGAATGAGCGATAGCGAATGGTTCAGAGGCTCCATGTCAATGCCGAGCGAAAGCGAGCCGAAGGGAAGCATTTATATGGAGAAGAACCCCCTGATATGCTCCGACGCTTTATATAGAAAAGAAGATTTAACTAGGTAAAATCTTAATATAGGTTGAGATGATAAGGTTTATAAGGAATTTGTTTGTAGTAATTTTTGACTTGTTTTGTTGTAATTTCTTACATATTTTGTTGTATTTTTTTTACCACTGTGATAATATTTCAACTACATACCAAAATAAGAGGTGAATATAAAATGAAAGAAAGATATGGAACAGTATATAAAGGCTCTCAGAGGCTCATAGACGAGGAAAGTGGAGAAGTAATAGAGGTAGATAAGCTATACCGTAAACAAACGTCTGGTAACTTTGTAAAGGCGTATATCGTCCAATTAATAAGTATGTTAGATATGATAGGCGGTAAAAAGCTCAAGATTGTTAATTATATATTAGATAATGTACATCTAAGTAATAACACAATGATAGCAACTGTTAGAGAAATAGCAGAAGGAACAAATACAAGCACTAAAACCGTAAATACAACACTTAAAATCTTAGAAGAAGGAAATATCATTAAAAGAAGAACTGGAGCATTAATGTTAAACCCAGAATTACTGATGAGAGGTGACGACCAAAAAC